>RGVD01000022.1 GCA_010027395.1 Bacteroidota bacterium | reverse complement strand
GCATTCATCTATCAAGATACTATTCATTTTCATTTTGAGGCATCAAAAAGAAAACAAAAATACTTTGATTTTCAAGTTGCCTTGTGGTGCTGAGCGGATCTGAAAGGTTTTGATCGGAGGCGTAACGCCATTTGGACAGGAGTCAATGGACTTTTCCTTGCTACTTCATTAAAACAATATTATGGTCTTATCTGGATTATAATATTTGGTAAAAATATACATTAAAAACCCACCCCTAACCCTCCAAGGAGGGGAATAACCAGGAATTAAACTTAGTTATAAAATTGAATCGGAATTCTTGAATAAAAAACACTACGAAATAAGTGTCTTTCAAATCTAATTTTCTTCTTGCATCTTCATTGCCCTTTGCAGGTTTTGAATAAAGGCAGATGCCATTGATGATTTGTAATGGCAATGGTTGCTGATGCTACCGGTTTGTTCGCATTTGCAGGCAATTATCTTATTATTTTCAACGAAAAAATTACAAGTTTGACAAGCCACTGCAGAGCATATTTTAAGCATGGCATCTTCATTCATCACAAATAAATTCCCTTGTACATCTAAGTTAATGGCAGCGTTGCGTTTGTAGTTCATATAATTACAAACCGCAATTAAAAAATATCCATTTCCTATCTGCTCAATCTTCAGTTCTTGCACCTTGGTTCCGTCTCTAAAAGTCCACTCCAATGCTTTGGTAGCAGGACCTAACATATTTTGCTTCATTGATATTATTCCATTTTCTAATTGCCCAATTTCAATATTTTTCTGCGCATGCAAATGCACTGAAAAAAGAAGAAAAATAATAATGGAAATGAAGTATATAGCCGCTTTTTTTACCATGCAATTTGATAACTTTTTTCAACAGTGCCGCTGTCTTTTTCTGAATTTACTTTGCTTCTGAACCAATAGCGTTGGTGACAAGATGAATACAAAACAGAAAGTACAACAAAGACGATAAATACTTTAATGAGGTGTTTAGTTTTCATTCGATGAGAATAATTACCTGAATTGAAACCTGTATTATACTATTTGGTTATAGCTTTTAAAAAAACTTCTTAGCTTCATGCTAAACACACCCCAAATAGCTTCTTTGATAATGCCTCTTGAAATTTTAGATTCACCTTTGGTTCTATCAGTGAAAATAATGGGCACTTCTTCTATTTTAAAACCGTGTTTCCAAGCCGTAAATTTCATTTCAATTTGGAAGGCGTAACCTCTAAACTTTATTTTCTCCAAATTGATATGTTCCAATAAGGCTCTTTTGTAACAAACAAAACCTGCAGTGGTATCTCTAATATCCATGCCGGTAATCATGCGCACATAGGCTGATGCAAAATAGGATAGCATCACGCGACTCATGGGCCAATTGACTACATTCACACCTGTTTTGTATCGAGAACCAACAGCTAAGTCAGCACCCATTTCACAGGCTTTAAACAACCTAATTAAATCATCTGGGTTATGGCTAAAGTCTGCATCCATCTCAAAAATATAATCATATCCCTCTTGAATACACCATTTAAATCCATCAATATAGGCAGTTCCAAGTCCATTCTTTTCTTTGCGTTCTAGCATGAACAATTGCTCAGGAAACTCGGTTTGAAGATGTTTTACAATCTTCCCTGTGCCATCAGGAGAGTTATCATCAACGACAAGAATATTGAAAACAGGATTTAGTGATATAACCTTACGGATAATATCTTCAATATTTTCTTTCTCGTTGTAGGTCGGTATAATTACTATTCTTGGTATCACGGAATTTTTTCAATAATAAGACTAAACGTACAATAATTCAATTTTGATGTTATTATTGAGAAAAAATTTAACATTGTAACCCATGCAAAAAGCAATATTTTTAGATAGAGATGGTGTGCTAAACCATGAAGTGGGTGATTACATCAAACGATTTGAGGATTTTAAATTATTGGACCATATCTATGAAGGTCTAAAACTTTTTTCTGATAATGGCTACCTATTAATAGTGATTACAAACCAAGGCGGCATTGCCAAAGGCGAATACACCCACGAAACACTTTCTACTATTCATGATTTTATGTTGAGTGAATTGCGAAAGCATGGTATCGAAATTACTGAAATTTATTACTGTCCACACCACCCTATTGTATCACATTGCTTGTGTCGCAAACCGGGTAGTTTGATGGTTGAAAAAGCTGTTTCGAAATACCATATCGACCCTAAACAAAGTTTTTTTATTGGCGATAAACAACGTGATATTGATTGCGGAGAAGCAGTTGGGGTAAATGGAATTCTAATTGAATCAAATGAAAATTGGTTGCCGCATGCCCAACAAATTTGCTCAAAGGCTTAACATATTTATCATATGAATCATATCAAAAAATTAAGCCTTTTCGACTCTAGCATGATTGTGATGGGTAGCATGATTGGCTCTGGAATCTTCATAGTTTCATCCGGCATGGCAAGGGATTTAGGCAGCCCCATGAATCTTATTTTGGCGTGGGTTGTAACGGCTATTCTAACACTTTTAGCTGCATTAAGTTATGGCGAATTAGCAGCTTCAATGCCCAAAGCAGGTGGGCAATATGTGTACCTGAAAGAAGCCTATGGCCCCTTGTTTGGCTTCTTATATGGATGGACATTATTCACCGTTATACAAAGCGGCACCATTGCAGCCGTGGCTGTTGCATTTGCTAAATTTTCGGCCGTTTTATTTCCTGTGTTTTCAGAAAACAATGTATTGTTTCAAGTAGCTAATTTTAAAATCAGTGCGGCTCAAATATTAGGCATTGTGGTTATTTGGACACTTAGTTTAAGTAATTTTAGAGAGATAAAATCGGGTGCTCTTATTCAAAATATTTTCACATCCGCTAAAATCATTGCGCTTGTTTTTGTAATCATCGCAGGGCTTTATTTTGTGTTGAACCATTCAGGAGATGTCATTAGCTCAAGTAGCATTATGGTTGATAATAGTCCTGGCCTATCCATTGGGGTGTTTTGTGCAGCATTGGTGGGTTCTATTTTCTCAAGCGATGCCTGGAACAATATTACTTTCACGGCAAGTGAAATTGACAAGCCTGAGAAAAATGTGCCTCGTTCACTATTGATTGGTACTGGAAGTGTTTTGTTCATTTATATTTTAATCAATATCGTTTATGTAAAAGCATTGCCTTTTGAGGCCATTAAAAATGTACCTTCTGACAGGGTGGGAACCTTGTTAATGCAAACCGTTTTTGGAGACATGGGCTCAGTGCTTATGGCAGTGTTAATTATGGTGTCTACTTTTGGTTGTATTAATGGATTATGCCTTAGTGGGGCAAGGGTATATTTTGCAATGGCTAAGGACCAACTATTTTTCAAACAAGCCGAAAAGCTTAATAAAAATCAATCTCCGCAATATGCACTTATCATTCAAGCCATTTGGGCAAGTCTTTTAACCCTTTCAGGCTCTTATGGCGACTTGTTGGATTATGTGGTGTTTGCGGTATTATTGTTTTATATTCTAACTGTAGCAGCTTTGTTTGTTTTAAGAAAAAAGCAAGCCGATCTACCAAGACCTTATAAAGTTTTTGCCTACCCCTATTTACCTGCTTTGTATATCATCATGGCTAGTGTGATTTGTGTGAGTCTTTTGATTTACAAACCCAATTATACCTACCCTGGATTGGCCATTGTTTTGGCAGGAATTCCTGTTTATTTTTGGGTGAGGAAGAGATAACGGTTCACGGTTTGATGGTGCTCGGTTGTCGGTGCTTGGTGCGCGGTTCAAGGGTTCACGGTTATTCGGTTCTCAGAGCACAGGGCACAGTTGTCAGTGCACGATTCACAGATGCTTAATTTTTTTACATTGTCAAAGGAGCGGAGACGAGAAATTGAATCTACATAACACTTAAGCGGTTCACTGTTTGATGATTCACAGATAATCAGTTTATGGTTCTTCTATTGCCTATGGTTAGTGTTTAGCACAGCGTCACCAAACATATAAGGAGCGTGTGGTGGTAACCGCAGTCAAAGCAGCAAAAAGCAACAAAAATGCTTCTTCCAATATCATCCTTATTCCAGGCAGATTCTTCGCTTTGCTCAGAATGACGGCCAACGCACTCAAACAATAGCTTCGCATTCGGATGACCTTTGATGGTGTTTTTAATAATAATCCGGATATAAAAATAACATAACTAAAACATGTAGCTCAAGTCACAAGCCCGCGTTTGCATTGAAACATATTGGTATTTTTATTAAAATAAAATATAGGAAGCCCTAGTGTTTATAGTAGATAAAAATCCAAAGCTTTTTTCAATACTAGTTGGCTCAACCTTGAGTTTATTGTTTTTTGATTTTCGAGATAGAATGCCATTTCATCCTCAGTAAAAAGCCCTATACAAATCCCAATCAATTGTTGTTTTAATACTAAGTTCTTATTTAGATATTTTGTCATAAATACCACTTGTTCTTTTTTATTAATAGGCATTATAAGCTTAGCAAAATTATTCTTCAATAATTGAATGATAATATCATGTTGCCATTTAAGAATGGGGCGCAGGGTTTGGTTTTGAAAGGTCTCGGCATCAAGACTTGTTTTGCTTGTATCGAATTTTATTTCAGGACGGAGATTTATCAATGTTTCGTTTCGGGTCATAGTATAACAAGGAATAAAAGGGAAATATGTTTTGGTGTTAGAAAATTGAGTAGTGTTTTTTGTTGCTAGATCTTCCCCCTTTGAAGGGGGTTAGGGGGATGTTGCAAAAGACGAATTATATACACATGTTAAACAATCATCTATCTTATTGTTGTCTTTTTCTTTTTGAAGCATCAAAAGGAAACAAAAATGTTTTGATTTTAGAAGAGCCTGAAAATGCAGATTCTTCGCTTTACTCAGGAAGACGGCCAACGCACTATGAAAATAGCTCTTCCAATCGGAAGACCTTTGATGGTGTTTTTAACATTAATCTAAAACTAATGATAGAACAGGTTAATTATGCTGCATGAGCTAGAAGCTATGTTGGAGTGGTATTGACTTTAGACGTAATTTTATTCATACCACATTTTCTTTCTCTAACTTTTTCCATTGCTGAAAAAGTTACAAAAAAGCTAGAAAAAAATATGCCTCTGCCCACTGGCCTGATGTGCGACCCGCATTTTTTTTGGCCCACCGCACGCCTTCTATTTAAACTTTTATCTTAGCTTCGAGTGAGGAAACAATTTCATAGAAATGATTGTATAGCAAAAGCAATTGACATTCATAAAATCTGCTAGAAAATGTTTTTGGTTTTTTGTGGATGGTGGGTTTGTGCAAGCATACTTGAGTCATGCCTTTCCATTTTACTATGACTCTTTAGCTCCTACATGACGGCTTAGTATGCGCTGCAAGAAAAAAGCAAATTACATTTTCTAAGGTTTTATGGCAGTCTTGATTTTTTGTTTCATTTTGTATCAAGACAAAATGAAAGCTACTGAATATGCTTTTTCAAACAATCATTTATCTAATTATTTTTCTTTCTACCTTTTGATTACTCCAAAAGGTAGCCAAAAGAGTTTTGATTTTCGAGGTGAATGCTTACCCACAAGACAACCTCAAAAAGATTTCTCCCTGCCGCTGACTAGTTTTTGACGCTTGGCTATATCCACTTCGCTTGGCAAAACCTAAAAGGCTGCGCAAACCCCTGCTTGAAATCTTTTTGCACGCACTGCGAAAATCGCTTCGCGAGCGGAAATATTTTTTTTATTTTATAAAAACACAAGGTAGATTCTTCGCTTTGTTCAGCGTGACGGCTCAGGTTAGGAATCGAATTTAATTTTGTTTCTCTTGCAAAGTTGCAAACTTTGATTATTAGTATTCACAAGTGACGCTGCGCTTAACACTTGCGAAAGCTTTGGGGAAAGCTTGTGGAAATGCTATAAATTGTTAGAATGTTAGTTGGTTTTAAAATAAAAACAAGTACAAACTTGACCCTATTCCCTGGTCCCTAATCACTGTATATAAGTACTAAAACTAATAACAATTTATTTTTCTCTATCAATGATATAGTTTACCAATAGTTTGAGTTTATCGGCAAATTCATTTTGCGAAATAGAATTCAATATCTCAAGTGCTTCTTCTTTGTGGCGCAGCATGGCTTTACGCGTGTAAGCTATTCCATCATGCTCGTTAACATACCTGATTACTTCCGCTACTCGTTTCTTATCTGTATTGTAATTTTTTATTGAATTGATAATAAACCTGCGGGTTTCTTTATCAGCATTGTTAATGGTATAGATGATAGGTAAAGTTAGCTTTTTTTCTTTGATATCGATGCCATGAGGCTTCCCAATATCGTCATCTCCATAGTCAAGCAAGTCATCTTTAATTTGAAAAGCAATGCCAATTTTTTCTCCAAATAAGTGCATTTGTTTTATTTGCTCTGGAGTGGCACCCGCGCTGGCAGCTCCTATGGCACAGCAACTGGCAATAAGTGAAGCCGTCTTTTTCTTGATAATATCAAAATAAACCTCTTCAGAAAGATTGAGATTTCGTGTTTTTTCAATTTGTAGCAACTCCCCTTCACTCATGGCTTGCACCGCTTCACTGATAATTTCTAATAAATGAAAATCTTTATTTTTAACAGATAGTAGCAAACCTTTTGATAACAAATAATCGCCTACCAAAACTGCAATTTTATTTTTCCATAGGGCATTGATGCTAAAGAAGCCTCTCCGCTCATCGCTATCATCCACTACATCATCGTGAACTAGCGTGGCAGTATGTAAAAGCTCCACCATACTTGCCCCACGATAAGTAGAATCGTTAATTCCTTCAAACAATTTAGCGCAATAAAAAACGAACATAGGTCGTACTTGCTTGCCTTTGCGTTTAACGATATAGGTCATAATCGTATCCAACAATGGCACCGAACTTTTCATGGCCTCTCTAAACTTGCTTTCAAACAAATTAAGTTCGGCAGAAATGGGTTGTTTTATGTCGTTTATTAGACTCAAGTAGTTTGCAAATAAAAGAAATAAAATGATTGATTGCTTTTACATCTCAGAAAAGTATTTTTGAAAGGTTTTAAGGGCTCATTGAAAAGGATTTATAATATCTGTTTTTTATAAGCCTTTGCACGTGCATGTCCTAAGTTTTTCATTTTGTATCAGTTATAAAATTTTGATTCCAAAAAAGCAAAAAATAATTTTAATTGATACAGATGTAACTAGCGGATGATAATGAACCAATATAATTTTGAACAAGGCAGAACAACTCATTTACGATAAACTATCGACCAATTATCCTAAGGTGAACATTCAAATAAAATTGAATAAACATCAGGTGCAAATTGAATTAGATGACCTAAAAATGAATTGTTGGAAAGATGAGTGGGAAGATAAGCAAAGTATTATCATATATCGTATAAAATCATTGCTAGGTCAGAATAAAAGAATCCATGGTAGGTCGTGCGAAATAAAATTATTGGATAAAAATACGGCTGAATTTTTTTTGAATCAACATCATATAATGGGCTTTGCCCAATCCTACTATAAACTAGGATTGTATAAGAAAGGTGAACTACTTGCTATTGCCACTTTTAGTAAAGGTAGAAAAATGAATCGTCTTCTTAATGGAAAAAAATCCTTTGAATTGATTCGTTTCTGCAATGCTTCTGGCATAACGGTGGTTGGGGGTTTGAGTAAACTTTTAAAATACTTTATAAACCTAACTGATGCTGGTGATATTATGACCTATATCGACAAAGACCATAGTGAAGGTAAAGCCTTTATAAAACTAGGTTTCAAACTTCATTCGGTAAGTAATCCAATAGCATTTAAGGTTGATAAAAACTCACAGAAAAGAATGAATAAAAACATAAAAATTGATGATGATGAAATTCATTTGGTAAAAAATTCAGGTAACCTTAAACTTGTTTATACACCGCATCATGAAGAAGTATAATTGCATCATTATTACTGGAACTACAGCAAGTGGTAAAACCAAACTTGCTTGTAAGTTAGCACATGAAATGAATGCTGAAATCATTAGTTTGGATTCGAGGCAGGTGTATAAAGGATTAAACATTGGTACCGGAAAAGACCTAGATGAATATATAATTGATGGAACACCTATCCCCTATCACTTAATAGACATTGCAGACATTCAAGAGAATTTTCATCTGCAAAAATTTATTGAGCATTTTATAGAGGCTTATCAAGACATTATGTCAAGAAACAAGACAGCTATCCTCTGCGGAGGGACAGGACTATATCTTGATGCTATTTTAAAACAACACAGTTATGCTGCCGTACCTATTGATGAGGATTTGAGGGAGAGGTTGAGAATCTTTTCGCATGATGAACTCTTGAAAAAATTTAATATCTACGAAAATGAATTTAGCACAATGGCGGATATTAGTTCGAGTAAACGATTAATTAGAGCAATAGAAATAAGCGAATACCTTCAACGTCATGAGTTACCTAAAACCGATTTTCCAGAACTTCGTCCATTGATTTATTGCATTAAATCTGATAGAGACGAACGTAGAAAAAGAATTAGTGCAAGACTTACGCATAGGATAAAAAACGGAATGATTGAAGAAGTGAATACCCTAATAAAATCAGGCTATTCAGCCGACAGGTTGCAGTTTCTTGGTTTGGAGTACAAATATGTAACCTCCTACATTTTAGGCAAAATTAATTACGATGAAATGTTTGGTCAGTTAGAAACTGCCATCCATCAATTTGCCAAAAGACAAATGACATGGTATAGAAAAATGGAGCGAGAAGGAAATAATTTGAATTGGATAGCGCCCGACTATCCCATTCAAAATATCATTGAAAATTATAAATAATATAGCACCCATTCAGACAAACGATTTTTAGATTTATTATCAAAGGGCTTATGATAGGTGAAACTTACTAATACTAAATTTTAATTTTTTAATGACTACGTATGTTAAACCATTAAAAGCAGTATTTTACTCATGCTGCGTTAATGATGTAATAGTTCTAGAATTTTAGTAAACTGAATATGAATGAATATACAGGTTAGCAATAGAGACTTAAACATTATATCTCCTTCAAAAGAATAGGTTTCCATTTTTAATATTGTTAGCCATATTAATGTAATTGGATAAGATACTAATCTAAAATTAGCTTATGTTTGCTTTAGTATGTCAATTGTTCAAAAGAAAAAAATAATCAACGACCCTGTTTATGGTTTTGTTAGTATTCCTTCAGGATTAATTTATGATTTAATAGAACAAGCTTGGTTTCAAAGACTCAGGCGAATCAGACAATTGGGCCTCACACATTATGTGTATCCCGGAGCACAACATACGCGTTTTCAGCATGTGATAGGAGCAGTGCATCTTACACAGCAAGCTATTGAAATACTCAGAAGCAAAGGCATTGAAATAAGTGAGCAAGAAAAAGAGGCGGTTTGTGCTGCGGTATTGCTCCATGATATGGGACATGGTCCCTATTCACATACACTTGAATATATGCTTGTGAAAGATGTTTCACATGAATCCATTTCAATTCATTATATGAATTTATTAAACCAACAAATGAATGGCAGATTGGATATGTGTATTGATATTTTTAGCAATAAATATCCTAAGAAATTCTTGCATCAATTGGTTAGTTCACAGCTTGACATGGATCGATTGGATTACTTGGGAAGGGATAGCTTCTTTACGGGTGTTATTGAGGGGGCAGTAGGCAATGACCGCATCATCAATATGCTCAACGTACACAACAACGAACTGGTAATTGATGAAAAAGGTATTTACTCTGTTGAGAAATTTCTAATTGCTCGCAGACTAATGTATTGGCAAGTGTATTTGCACAAAACCGTTATTTCAGCTGAAAGTCTATTAATAAAAATTCTAGAAAGGGCTCGCCATTTGGCCTTTCAAAATGTGGATTTATTCGGTACACCAGCATTGAAATATTTTTTATACAATGATATAAATAAAACTAATTTCTTCACAGACCCTAAAAATATTAACCAATACAGTAATATAGATGATGAAGATGTTTTTACTGCCATTAAGGTATGGTGTCAACATTCGGATGAGATTTTGAGCAAAATGTGTTGCATGTTGCGAGATAGAAAATTATTTAAAACTGAAATATCTAAAGAGACTTTCTCTGATGAAAGAATCAATCAAATAAAAGAAAGAATCATGGAAACTCATGGTATTTCGTCAACTGATATTGATTATTTTGTTTTCACTGATTCGGTAAAAAATCGAGCATACAACCTAAATAATATTAACATAAAAATACTTTATAAAAATGGTGAAGTGAAAGACATTGCCAAAGCCAGCGACCAAGATAACATTGAAGCCTTAGGGCAAACGGTTACCAAATACTATTTGTGTTATTTGAGAACTTAGTCTTAAAAAGCTTGATTATGGTAATAAGAAATAATAAGTAAACTAGAACATTTTGGGCATTAGTCTTATACATCCCTCTGAGCTCCGATAGCTAACGGAGAAATAGCTGATTCTTGATTAGCAAAATACCATTACATAGATTTTATGGCAATAAACTCTACCCATTTATCATCCAATTGCTTTAGGATTAATTCACTTTGATTAGCAAACAACTCACGGTAATATTGAATTCCATGCTCGATGTTTTTACTCATGATTTGAATTTGTTTTTTCACCACATCACTTGGTTTGGCCAAATATTCTATAATTGTTTTTTGGTAAAAACTCAAATTCAATTCTAATTCTATAATAAACATGTGAGGCCTCTTAGGATCATCAACCAAATTCAATTTTCCATAAATATGCTTACACATAGTTTCAAGTGAAACCACCTTTGAATAATAGGCCATATTGGGTCCGGGACATACAGAAACGCCATTTCCTTCTTGTCTTGTATCAAGGCCATTAACAAGTAAAGCAGATGTTCCTAAACCCACACACAAGCAAGTTTTTTGCAAAGTCAAATCGATTGAGGTTTCAAGTAATATTGAATCCAAACCTTGTTCTTTTAATGATTTTAATTTCAAACTTTGGTATTGACGTGAGGCAGTACAAATTACTTCTTCAGTAAATTCAGTATTTAACTTAGCAAACTCCCGAGGGCAAGAACTACCTGGGCGAGCTTTTTCTATCCATTCCAATCTTTCAATATCTTTTGTATTTCCTTTTAATGAATTAAATGGCACACCTAAAGGAGAAATATTACTTAAGTATAGGTTCTTTTCCTTAGCATTACACAATAATTCCAAGGTTTCACTATCGACAGTGGTAGCCTCAGGTACTAACAAAAATGGGGTACCCCAACCAACCGAATCTAAATTATATGTATCAATCAAAAACTGGTGCTCTTCTGCTGTTCCAACCCCTCCTTGCGCAGTAAATTTACAAGGCCATGGATTGACAGGAATAGGTTTTGCTTTATCTCTTAATGCAGCAATGTAGACGGAATAAATATCATGAATGAGTTCTTGTTTTTTCTCCAAGAATTCTTGCAAAATGGGTCCCATAAGCGAAGCTTCAGTACCAAATGCATGTCCACCACAATTCAATCCAGATTCAAGTCTATACTCCGATATCCAAATACCTTTTTTGGCTAAGAATTTTCCTTGTATAAGAGCAGAACGATAATCACTTATTTTTAAAATTACTTTTTTATCTAGCTTACCATGCTCATTTGGGAAGAAACAATCCAATTGTTCAAAATAACTATATAATCGCGGGTTCATGCCAGCTGAAAGCACTATAGAAGAGTGCAGATTACTGTTGGCAAAGCCTCTTAAAGCAGCATGAGCATCGTTAAACATCATAGGCAACTTCTCATTATTAAAGGTGTTTTCCTTATCCAATTTGGTCATGATGTTTACATCAATACCACCCATTTGTAGGTGTTGATTGGCCCATTTTCTAATATCCTCAATGGTTTTATTGCTATCAAAAAAAGAATTGAATTGTTTTTTAATTTCAGCATAGTCAGGCAACATATTCATGTATTTTTCAAACTCTTCACCTGTTTCGCAAATAGATTGCTTTAACTGCTCAAACTTATCTCTAACAATATGATCAACCATATTCAAATAAGCTGTTATTCGTTTTGCTCTGGAATCTTCAACTTTATTTGTAATTGATTCATATGGAATGGCGAACTTTTCAGAGTAAAAGGCACGCATTTTTTCCATCAATACATCATCAACCAATGAAATAGTAGAGGTAATGCCATAGGCCGCTAACTTTATGGGAGAGTCAATAGTAAATCCAATACCCATCACAGGGATGTGGAAGCTATGGCCTTCAAATTTTTCATTCGTCATATGTTATAAGAAAAGGTGCAATTTCTTGCCCCAAAATACATTAACACATGACGCTGTTCATAATTTTTATTGATTGAAATTATGTCAAATTAAATAGCAAGGCACTTTAATCATACCAACTATTAAACAATCATCCCATCTTTGATGGTTAGTTTCCTATCGCTTCTATCTGCCAAAACATCATTATGCGTAACGATGATAAAAGTCTGATCGAAGTTTTTGCGTAAATCAAAAAACAAATGATGAAGTGCTTCCGCAGAAGTTGAATCAAGGTTACCGGAAGGTTCATCTGCAAGCACTATTGCGGGATTATTGATCAATGCCCTTGCTACAGCCACTCGTTGTTGCTCTCCTCCACTCAGTTCAGAGGGCTTATGTTTAACCCTTTCTGAAAGGCCAAGAAAGCTCAACAATTCTTTAGCTCTTTTTTCAGAATCACTTTTATTTTGTCCAGCAATCCAAGCAGGCATACAAACATTTTCAATGGCAGTAAATTCTGGTAAAAGTTGATGAAACTGAAAAACAAAACCAATGTTTTTATTGCGAAATGAAGAAAGTTTATTTGAACCTAATTTTGTAGTATCTGTATTATTTATGAGTAAATGGCCTGCATCAGGATTATCTAATGTCCCCATAATTTGAAGCAATGTAGTTTTGCCAGCACCGCTTGCACCCACTATCGAGACGATCTCGGCTTTGTTAATACTAAATGAAATATCTTTTAAGACTGGTAGATCTCCGAATGATTTTTTGATATTTTTTAGCTCAATCATGCTCATAATTTAGGGGTAATATTAGTATAGATATAGTATTCAAAAAAATAAAATTATAGGAACTAGTCCAAGGGTTGTTTATATTGAATATACAAAACTGTACACCTCACTTGTTGATATGTTAAGTGCGGGACAATTGAATCAACTAATATTGTGATACAAAACTCTCATTATGATCGAAAATTACACTAATCATGCAAAGTATGCAATTGCTTTTGTACCGGAAGATCCTGTATACAGCAAGGTATCTCAATTGAAAGAATATGTAAGTTCAAACTATAGGTGTCAAAGTAATTCTTTACCTCAAATTACACTAATTAAACCATTCGATTGGGAAGAAAACAAAGAATATTTATTGGTTGATAGTATCAAAAAATTCGTATCTACCCAATTCCCTGTAGATATTGATTTAACTGGTTTTGGCATAAATAAAGACGAAAAGGTTTTCATTAAAATTGATAACGAAGATCCTATTAAAAAAATGCAATGGAATTTAAGAAACCATTTCGATACAAGCATTAGGGTGGGTTATATGGAAACAGACAATTTCAACCCCCATGTTTGTTTTGGTTGCACCAATACTTCAAAGGCATCTATTAAAAAAGCTTGGGATGAATTTAAAAACAAATACTTTGAAGCTAGTTTTATTGGTAGCAGAATTTCATTGATTAAAACCACCCAAGCTGGTTACCAAATAGCAGCTCAGTTTGAATTAGAGTAAGTATTACGACATTCGAATCATTAATTCATTGGCAGTATCGCTTAATAGTTTTTTTGCCTCTTCATTCGATTTTACTTTTTCCAAACTTTGAAAAGCAAGATTTAGGTATTTTGATTTTTCGGCTTCGGCAAATTCTTTTACTTGGTATTTTTTATATAATTCTAAAACACCACTTATTTTAGCATCCTCGTTTGAATTGTTCATTAATTTTTCAAGTAATGCCTTATCGTCCTTATGGCATGAACATAACAATTCAATAAGTAATAAAGTCTTTTTATTCGAAGCGATATCACCTCCTATTTTCTTTCCCACTTTTGTTCCTTCACCAAAACTATCTAGGATATCATCTTGTATTTGAAAGGCTATGCCAATATTCTTTCCGAAATCATAAAGATGCTGGGCAGCTTCATCAGATGAACCTCCAATTTTAGCTCCTATATGCAATGAAGCCGCAAGTAGTACAGATGTTTTAAGGCTTATCATATGGATATACTCTTCATGCGTCACATCATTTCGGGCTTCAAAATTCATGTCTATTTGTTGCCCTTCGCAAACTTCAATAGCCGTTTTATTAAACATGTCTAATAAGGCTTTTAGTTCATTTGTTTCTGTTTCACAAAGCAATTGGGTTGATTTAATCATCATCAAGTCACCGCTCAAAATGGCTATAGGCATATTCCACTTTGTATAAACCGTTTGCTGTCCTCTACGCAAAGGGGCATTATCCATTATATCATCATGAACTAATGTAAAATTATGAAATACTTCAATGGCATGAGCGGCATTAATAGCTTTTGAAACATTGCTATCGAATAACTGACAAGCCATTAAAACCAATACTGGACGCAATCTTTTGCCCCCAAGGGCCATCATATAAGAGATAGGCTCATATAATTCGGCAGGGCTTTGACCGTAAGATGTATTTTCTATTTCAGCTGAAATGAGTTTATATAATTCAGTATAATTTTTCATGCTTTGTATTCATAAACAAAAAAACCACAGCCAATGTTTCAGCTGTGGTTTTGTATAATTAGTTTTTACTACCCAAAGTAAATGCTAAAACCGTAGGCCGTTTTCAGGGCAATATGATTAATTACCATTACTGGTATTTCTGCATTATTACCTATTACAGTTTGCTCAAACGAGCCACCAAAATAAGTGAAAATATTTTCATGGTTATTTATTAAAGTAATTAAATCAGCATGATTTTGTTGGGAAAATGTAATCAAGTCTTTGGCAAAATCATTTTTCTCGATACCGGTTATTTCATAATCGATGCCTTGTTCTTGCAGATATTCTTCGGCATGCGGAATGTTACGAGTAATTTTTGCCAAAATAAATTCATCTTTTTCTAACGGATAAACGATATGAATTTTCGAATTGAAATACTTAGCCATTTCACAGGCATAAATCATTCCTTGCTTTACCTCTTGATTAAAATCTATTGGAAGGACAATATGCTTGAAACCATAATCACGCATAGGTGTTTTTTGCACCACTACAAAAGGCACATCAGAATTAGTAATAACTTTTAAAGCCTTACTGCCCATGATGTGTTGCATGCCTTTCACACCATGTGTTCCCATCACAATTAACTTAGCATTTAGCCTTTCCGCCACCTTACCAATATCATCAAAAATACTGCCTACTTCAACCAATGAATGAGCCATTATATTCTCATTTACCAGGTTATTAACCATATTATCTAATACTGCTTTGGCCTGCACTATTTCTTTTTCTTTGGCTACAATGTGTAGCAAATAAATTTCACTTTTAAGAATTTTTGATAACTCAACAGCATATCTAACCGCACTGTCACCTACGGGTGTAAAATCTGTTGGAACTAATATAACTGCTTTATGATTCATGTTTTATGAAGTATAGGTATTAACTATTTCAATTATTTGATTTAGGTGTAGTATTTTTTTGTCGTTGCGCAAATTAATAGCACTTTGGGTAAAATATTGGTGTGAACTTAAAAATTTTAATTGCAATCTATTCCAATCTTCCTGATTATTCAATATACCATAAATCTCAAGCTCTTTGTATAGCATATTTCCTATTTCCCAAAAATCGTCACGTCCAAGATAATCTAAATCTGAATCGCAAACGATTTGTTCTAAAATATTATGAGGTGTTTGTGGAATTTTGGTTGCCATAATCATACCTTGAACTCTGTTAATTTCCTCCTCGGTATAATCAAATTCAGGAAGTTTAGCTTTAACCATATCACAACCTAGCATTTCATGGTCTTTACTCTGCACAATAAACCCAGAATCGTGATATAGCACGGCAGTCTTCAACAAAGTGGTTTCGTATTCCGAAATATTTTCCATTTCCGCATAGGTAATGGCCGCTTGCAAGACATCCATTACATGGCTATAGCTATGGTAAAACAAATTACTTGGCAACTCATTCTTAAGTTTTTCAAGTATATACAATTCGGCTTCTTTGAATTTCATAATAGAATTATCAACAAGCAATTATATAAATATAAGGGGAATAAATCGCATTGGTTATTGAAAATTAATACTGCTAAATTAAATCTGTCCAAATGATTAGTCAATCTAAATATTTATTAATTAACAAAATACATATCAATTTCACCTTTATTTTTAGCTGCTATTTTTCCTCTGTGCTCACAATTGAAATGTCCTTTTATCAAGTCGTAAGTAGCCCCGCTGATATTTATTTTGCCTGGTTCAGATTTTTGTTCCATGCGTGCGGCAGTGTTTACAGTATCACCCCAAATATCGTAAGCATATTTTTTTACACCCACAATACCTGCCACCACAGGGCCACTATTAACTCCTATTCTTATCTGAAAACGCCCCCCATTCTTCGATACATAGTCTCTAATATCAATAGCTGCTCTTACAATTTTTTCTGCATGATCGGGCGATTCGTTAGGTAAACCACATACCGCCAAATAGGCATCTCCAATGGTTTTAATTTTCTCAATATTATATTTTTCGATAATGGCATCAAATGCAGTAAAATTACGATGTATTTCAGCCACAAGCTCGGTTGGCGAGAGATTTTCACTTATATTAGTAAATCCGACAAAATCAGTAAAAATAACAGACACATGGTTATACAATTTAGCTTCTATCTCTCCTTTATTTTTTAATTCGTCAGCTATTTCTTCTGGCAAAATGTTAAGCAGCAAATCATCGGATTTCTTCTTCTCTTTTTGCACTTGTAAATTCACATTAGTTAGCTGCTCATTTTTAATAGAAACCTTTTCATTAAGAATGGCTAACTGACTATTCAATTTTTTCTGATTTTTAAAACCAAAATACATGAAGAAAGCTATGAGAATAAATAATAAAAAGCCTCCAATAAAAATATTTCTTTGAAATGCCTTAGATTTTAATTCAACTTGAGACAAGTATAACTCTGATTCTTTCAAAGCTTTTTGCTTGCCCAATACTTGGAGCTGCACTTCTTTTAACTGACTTTCTTTTTCCGACAGGCTTAATTGCTTTTGGTTCTCTTGTTTTTCAGCTTTTTCCTTTAAATAAGCAAGTCGCTGAAGTTGCTCATTTTGCTGACTTAAAGCCAATTTTTTCTCCTTTAATTCAAGCTCTTGTTGCTTTTGTTTGGCATATAAAATTTGTTCTTGCAATTTCTGGTCAACCAATTGTTGTTGGTATTTCAATTCATTTTCTTTCTTATCAAAATTGTATTGCATTTCCTTTTGGGTAATCTTTTTCTGTATACCTTCACTGATAATAGAATCTCTAATTTCGAAATAATTTTTATACGCCTTATATGCTTCCTTAAAATCGGCATCTTTAGCAAAGTTTTTACTCCTCTCCAACCATAATTGGTACTGTTCATTCCTTCCATTTATTTCTTGGGCAATGTTCAAACTTTCAATATAATACCCATCTGCTTTTTTGTACTTCAACTTCACATTTACACCCTGGTTAACTATGAAACTATCTGGAGCATCTCTATAAATATTGCCTATTTCCAGCAAGTTGTTTGACTGCCCAGGTTTATTCCCAATTTCTTCATTGATGGCCAAACTTTGTTTCTGAAAATTCAATGCTTGGGTGTAATGACCTAAAATTAAATTTACCTCTCCTATGTTTTTAAGATTAACCGCCACCCCTTTTTTGTTTCCAATAGACTGATTAATTGCCAGAGCTTTTTGCAAATACTCCATAGCAGCTTCATAATTCTTTTGATTAATAAATATTGATCCTATATTACCATAGCCTCTTGCCATCTCAATCTTTCTATCCAAAGATTCTTCTATTAATATAGCTTTTTGTTGGTACTCCATAGCCATTTTAAAATCTTCCAAATTAGAATATACCAAACTGATGTTTCCTAAATAGGAACTGATGTCTTTTTTGTTTTCTAATTTCTCGCTTAAGCTTAAAGCTTTTTGAAAATGCTCAATAGCTTTTGGATAATCAGACATGCTTCGATATACCAAACCTAAATTGTTTAGGTTCTTAGCCATACTTTCTTGGTTGCCCAATTTAACGTTAATGTAATAGGCCTGCCACAAGGTATTCAGTGCAGCGGTGTAATCAGATGATATACAATAAATTGGGCCCAAATTACCAAGGTTAATGGCCATAGCTGACTGATTACCGATCTCTTCATTTAGTTTTAGTGATGCCTTAAATTGATTAACAGCCTCCTTATAATTAGACAAACTATTTTCTAAATTTCCATATTTATTGTATGTGCGGGCAATGTATTCTTTAAAGTTTAATTGCTTAAAAATGAGA
>RGVD01000210.1 GCA_010027395.1 Bacteroidota bacterium | reverse complement strand
TTCAGTAATCATTTCGGCTAATTTCTTTTGCTGCAATTGGAAACCTGCAATAGGTTTTCCAAATTGGATTCTTTCTTTTGAATAACGCAATGCGGTATCATAGCAATCCATAGCTGCACCAATAGCACCCCAACTGATACCATAACGTGCTGAGTTAAGACAAGTCAAAGGGCCTTTCAATCCTTCCACACCTGGTAAAATATTTTCAACAGGTACTTTTACATCATTAAACACCAACTCACCCGTAGCGCTTGTACGTAAGCTCCATTTGTTATGTGTTTCAGGGGTGGTAAAACCTTCCATACCACGCTCAACAATAATTCCTTTTATTTTTCCTTGTTCGTTTTTAGCCCACACCACTGCGATATCAGCAAAAGGCGAGTTTGAAATCCACATTTTAGCACCATTCAAAATCACATGCTTTCCATCGCCTGCATCTCTGTAATTGGTGGTCATACCTGCAGGGTTACTACCATGGTTAGGCTCTGTTAAGCCGAAACAACCCATCAATTCGCCTTTGGCCAATTTAGGTAGGTATTTGTGTTTTTGCTCTTCGCTACCAAACTTGTAAATTGGATACATTACCAAACTACCTTGCACACTGGCAGTAGAACGAACACCGCTATCGCAGCGCTCAAGTTCCTGCATAATGATGCCATAGGTGATATAATCCATTCCACCACATCCATATTCTGCTGGCAACTGAGGACCAAAAGCCCCTACATCTGCCAAACCTTTGATCATGTGCATAGGGAAAGTAGCTTTTTGTGCTACGTCTTCGATAATTGGGCTTAAATCTTTTTTTACCCAATCGCGCACACTCTGACGGATTAATTTATGTTCTTCAGTTAACAATTCATCCATCAAGTAATAATCAGGGTGATTGTATAAATCAGGCTTGTTTGCGTGAAAAAATTCTTGCGATGTATTCATATTTTACTTGTATAAAATTGTCTTTTTTATGTGCTGCGAATGTAGCTTTTTTGTATTTGTTTAAAAATTATAACAAATGAACTTGCAAATTGCTTTAGAAAATATGGAATTTTTTTCATACCACGGTTTATATCCCGATGAGAAGGTAACAGGAGGTAAATATACAGTGGCAGTATATATTGATGAGCAATGCGCAGAAAATAAGGAGTTTAAAGGCATAAACGAGGTAATAAACTATGAATTGGTTTATGATATTGTGAAAAAAGAAATGGAAATCAGCCGCGATTTAATTGAAGAAGTGGCATCCAATATCATGAGAAACATAAACATGACTTTTAGCAACCTAGAAAATATTACTGTTTATATTACCAAGCACAATCCCGCTGGCAGCTTCAACGGAGCCAATGCCAAAGTGAAGTTGAGTTTGAAATAGATTCAAAAACTCAATACAGCTCGTACCAATTGAATTTTTCTTTTACAATTTTTGATTTCTCTTTTTTAAGGTAATCCATAAAAGCAAGTGAAAGGGGTGAATGCTTTTTACCTTTTAACCAAATTAAACTCCAAGTAGTTTTAATGGGCAAACCTTTGATTGGAATAATTTGCAATTCATCCGCATGTAACTCGTTTTTGATTCCAATCAATGGCATAATGGAATAACCTAATCCAGCAATAAGGGCTTGTTTCACTGCCTCATTGGAAGTTAACTCCATTTTCTTTAACACTTCAATATTATGTTTAACAAAAAAACTTTCCATTGTTTGTCTTGTGCCAGAACCCTTCTCCCTGAAGATAAGAGGCAAATCTTTAAAAATCTCTTTGGCTGAGATTCCTTTCTTAAACTTTTGTTGACCGTTACCAACCAAATACAATTTGTTTTGAAGCAAATCCATTTTTTCGATATTGAGCTTTTCAGGTAAAATTGAAACCAAAGCAAAATCTACTTCATTGTTTTCAAGGCTTTCAATCACCTTGCTTTTGTTCGTTACATCCATGAGCAATTCTATGCCATCATGCTGTTTCATAAAATCTGCTAAATACTGCGGCATAACATATTTTCCTGTTGATACAACAGAAATTTTCAATCTACCAGCTAACTGACCTTTATAAGCCAAAGTTTTGTAATTAATGGCATACACTTGGTTGATGATGTTCTCTGCAGCATGGGCAATCTCGTGCCCAAAATCGGTAACAAATATCTTTCTACCAACCACTTCGGTGAGCGGAATATCAAATTGATCTTGAAAGTTTTTGAGTTGAATAGATACAGCAGGTTGTGTTAAATGTAACTCCTCTGAGGCCCTAGTAACGCTCTGTGTTTGCACCACTTTCAAAAAAATCTGCAATTGGTTTAAAGTATAATTCATAAATTATTTTTATGTATAATATTACGAAGATAAATAAAAATTTATGAATCTCATTTCACAATTTTGCCAAAAAAAAATAAACAATGATATCAATACAGTTAATACAAGGAACATTTAACTCAAAGGAAGTAGTAGAAATTATTACGGAAATGATTCATGTTAAAATAAAATATCACGAAAACAAAATAAGCAAAAGTAGCAATGAAGAAGACATGAAATACAGAGAAACCAAAATAAAAAATCTTCAAAAAGAATTGTACAAGTTAAGAAATGACTTGGATTCAAAGAATGGAAATGTAACTATGAATGCATCAATCAAAATCCAATTAACATAACCATGCACGATATAAAACTTTTTATATGCATCGTCTTAATGACAGTATGCTTAACCCTAGCCATTATTTCTTCAGATGCAATCAATAGAGATGTGTATGCTTCCATTTCAATTGTAACGGGAGCAATTGTTTTTAAAGAATTGCCCCGAAATAGTCAAACAGAAAAAAATAAATAACCAATATGAACCTTAATTTATTACTTGAAAATTTAACAAATCCCGCCTTATTATTTTTTGTACTGGGAATAATCGCAGTCTATTTAAAAAGCGATTTAGAAATACCACCCAATTCATCCAAATTTATTTCTCTCTATTTACTATTTTCGATAGGGTTTAAAGGTGGGCAAGAACTGTCCCATGAAACATTTACCAGTGAAATTGCTTGGTCGATGCTATTTGGTATTGGTATTTCAGCCATTATTCCACTCTATACCTTCTTTATTTTAAAACGAAAGTTAAATGTATTTGATGCAGGTGCTATTGCTGCTGCTTATGGCTCAGTAAGCGCTGTAACCTTTGTAACGGCCGTTTCTTATCTTGAATCGCAGCAATTAACATTACATGGGCACATGGTAGCTATTATGGCATTGATGGAATCTCCCGCTATCATCATAGGTTTGGTATTAATATCCATATTTAATAAAGAGGATAACAGAACCAATATCAAAATTCCTGCTGTTATCAAACACTCATTAACGAATGGCAGTGTATTATTAATTTTGGGAAGTTTAGTGATTGGCTTATGTGCCAATGCAAAACAAGCAGAAGGAATCAAACCATTTACAAATGATTTATTCAAAGGCTTTCTTGCCATTTTTCTTTTAGATATGGGTATTACAAGCGGAAGGAAATTAAAATCGTTCTTTTCTAATGGATGGTTTCCTTTTGCTTTTGCTATTTGTATCCCACTTTTAAACGGATGCGTGTTTGCTGCATTAAGTTCAATTGTTACAACAGATATTACCAATCGATTTGTGTTTGCTGTTTTAGCGGCTAGTGCTTCTTATATTGCTGTTCCTGCTGCTATGAAAATTACTGTTCCAAAGGCTAACCCAGGTTTATATTTACCCATGGCTTTGGCTGTAACTTTCCCGATAAATATTACAATTGGAATGCCGCTATACTTTCTTGTTGTGCAAAGTGTAGGATAGTATTTGCTTTCATATTCTGATTGAACTTGCTGAGCTGTCTTTGGCTACGTTAAAAGTTGTACCATAAAATCAATTGGTTGCTGACAAGCTTTTAATTGCGGAAATTTACCTGCCTCGGTCTTTATTGTGTCCATATCCATACTTATTTTCTCTAAAGTATTTTGATGAATATGAAACCCAGAAATCAAAAAAAGGTTGTAATGCCTACCAAACCTAAGAGTGATAAAATTACAACCTTTTTCATATTATTATTTAGCGAAATTAACTGATCTTCTCTCTCTGATAACCGTAATTTTTATCTGACCTGGATAAGTCATCTCTGTTTGAATTCTTGTAGATAAATTTAACGATATTAGTTCTGCTTGCTCATCGCTTATTTTATCACTTTCAACCATTACACGTAATTCACGACCAGCTTGTATAGCAAATGCTTTCTCAACACCGTTGAAGCTCATTGCCATATTTTCAAGGTCTTTCAAGCGCTTCATATAGTTTTCACTATCTTCACGTCTTGCGCCCGGTCTTGCACCACTAA
>RGVD01000209.1 GCA_010027395.1 Bacteroidota bacterium | reverse complement strand
CTATACAGAGCAGGGGTGTTCTTGGCTAAGGCCCCTAAGAAAAGGATAGGGAATTCCATAAGTTCAATTAAAAATGGATGTGAAACAAATTGACGAATATGCTTTTTCATGCTGGTTAAAACATCCATTTTCATCAATCCATTTAGCAAACGCATATCTGCAAACTCTAAAATACTCAAACTAGGTTTATATACCAGATCATTGATTCCTACTTCATATTTGTAAGCAGCTTCCTTCAAAAATTGTTGTAATTTCACGGCACTACCCTTTTCAAACCTTTCAAATAAAGCTTCCAATTCTGTCATATCAGATGGGACATCTATACCTTCATTGTTTTTCCAAACTACCTTGTATGAAGGATCCAGTCGCTTTAGTTCATAAAAGTCAGAGCATGTCTTGCCAAAATCGTTATAAAATTTTTCAAATACATCGGGCATCCAATACCAACTTGGCCCCATATCAAAATTAAATCCTTCTGCTTCGAATTTTCGGGCACGTCCCCCTATATGGCTATTTTTTTCCAAAATAGTCACCTTATATCCGTCTTTAGCAAGATAGGATGCGGCACTTAATCCTGCTATACCAGCCCCAATAACAATAATTTTCTTTTTGCTCACAATTTCTTAAACAAGGTAATTTGTTGATTGTTTCATTAATAAACCCGAACCACAATAATATAGAATAATAGGTAAGTGATTGTAATTTTTTGCCGCCTGCATCCTTAGTCATACATTTGTAAATATTTTACCACATCAAAAACATGAATAAAATCCACTATGTCATTATAAGTTTGATAGTTTTCACGTTCTTAGGCTCATGTAAAAGTAAAAAAAACTTATCAAATTTTGGAAACAATTCCCCAGTAATAACTGGTAAAGCCACGAATGAAGATGCTGAAAATACACTTAAATTGATTAAGCAAAATCGTAATGACTATACCTACATAAAAGCAGATGCTGCTGCGGCTTATAATGATGGAAAAAATGCCTACGATTTGGACGTAGAAATTGTTTGTGAAAAGGACAAATACATTTGGATGAAAGTTACAGCCTTATTTGGTATTGAAGCCGCAAGGGTGATGATAACACCTGATAAAATTGAATTATTGGATAGACTCAATCGAAAACACATAACAACTAATTTTACATACTTAAAAACCTTTACAGATATTCCTCTCACCTTTTTTCAATTACAAAATATGATTGCTGGTAATGCTTTATTTGATGCGGATGCAAAGCAATCAATTATTGAAAATGCAGAATCCGAAAAGCTATTGGTTTACATATTCAATCAAAATATTCAAACCAATATTTACAATATTGCAAATTACAAAAATAGAAAGAGCATTGTGACAGATACCATCAAAAACCAAAGCCTAGAGCTCGATTATAGTGATTATATAGCAAATGGTACAAATACATTGCCTTCTAACATTTCTATTAACATTAAGGGCGAAAAAAATGTTGCCTGTCAATTTAAACTAAGCAATTTTGCGTTTGATAAAAAAGGAGAAGTTCAATTTAGTGTTCCAAAGAGTTACCAAGAAATTCAGTATTAAGTTTATTTTTTTAATAGCTCTTAGCTGCGGGCTATTGGCTATGCCTATTTTTGCTCAAAAATACAGTAAAAAGAAGCAAGAATTAGAGCAAAAAAGAAAAGAATTACAACAGAAAATTGAAGATACAAAAAAGGTTTTAGAAGAAACAAAAAAGAAACAAAATACAAGTCTTCAAACCTTAAACACCATTACTTCTCAAATCAAAACCCGCGAGAAAGTAATCAATAACATTGGTCAACAAATATTTGAGTTAGCCCTAGAAATTGATGAAAGTAAAAAGCAAGTTGAAATACTAAAGGCAGATGTCGTAAACCTCAAAAAAGAATACGCTGATAACATTCTTTTGGCCTACAAAAGCCATTCTTCTATTGACAAAATCATTTTCATTTTTAACGCTAAAGATTTTAACCAAGCGGTCAAACGAATCAAATATCTTCAACAATTTAACGACTACCGGAGGCAACAAGCACAATTGATCTTAAACACTCAAAAGTCGATTATTGAAACTATCAACGAAATGATTGCACTTAAAAGGCAGAAGATGGATTTGGCTGGAATTAAAGAAGAGGAGAAAAAAGAGCTAGAAGTTGATAAAAAAGAAGAAAATCAAGTATTAACCCAACTCTCAGCGAAAGAAAGCGAACTGAGAAAAGAGATTAGCAATAATGAAAAAGCTGCCAATAAATTAACACAGGCACTTGCTCAATTAATTGCAAAAGAAATTGAAGAAGCGCGCGCCCGAGAAGAGGCTAGGCGCACTGCAGAAGAAGCCCGCTTGGCAAAATTGAATACTAAGAAAAATGGTGTATCCATGAAAAAGGATACCAAAAAAACAGAAACAAATACATTTGTTCAATCGCCTGAATCCTTAAAACTAAGCAATGACTTTGTTAGTAACAAAGGTCGTTTGCCTTGGCCAGTTGACAATGGTTACATAAGTGAGGGATTTGGCGTGCATGCTCATGCTACCCTAAAAGGTGTAAAAACCAACAACAATGGAGTTAATATCTCCGTAGGGAAAGGTACGAGTGCACGTGCCATTTTCGGAGGCGCAGTAAAAGCCATTTTCTCCGTTCCAGGCATGGAGAAGGTAGTGTTGATTAATCATGGTGAATATTATTCAGTATATGCCAACTTACAAAATGTAAGTGTGAAGATTGGAGAAAAACTTGTCACCAAGCAAACCATAGGGGAGGTTTATACCAACGAACAAGAAAACAAAACCGAAATTCATATTGAGATTTATAAGCAAAAGCAAATGCAAAATCCTGAACTTTGGCTAAGAGACTAAGTAAAAATTTTAAATATATTTTAAAGAAATTTTTACATATTTGAAAAAATTAATAAAAATGAAACAAATTGTTAACGCATTATTTTTGGTGGCCCTTTTTACGATTGGCTCTATCACTATTTCAATTTCAAATCCTTCTGGTGCCCCTGCCAAAGCTTCTGGCGGACCAGCAGAGGCTGGTGCAACTTGTGGTCAAAGTGGATGCCACAACAATACCGCTACTCCTAAAACGGGTATTATTACCAGCGATATTCCTGCAAGTGGATACACTGCTGGAGCAACCTATAATATGACGGTAACTGTTACTGGCTCTGGTAGAAAAGGTTTTCAGGTGTCAGCCCAAAAAACGGATGGTACTTTTTTAGGAACTCTTACCGCTGGAACTGGTAGCAAATTATATTCAACAAACTACATAACCCAAAGTTCAGCAATATCAACCACCCCTGCTACATGGACATTCAAATGGAAAGCCCCTGCAAAAGGAGCCGGTGCAGTTGATTTCTATGGTGCTTTTGCTGTTACAAGGTCAGCAACATATTCAGATAAATATACGGTTCAAGAAAGCCCATCAAGTGGAATATCTGAATCTGCAGCTAATATTAACCTGAATGTATATCCAAATCCGTTGAAAGAAAACATCAACTTAAGCTTTGATTTGCAAGAAAATGCAGCTGTTTCGGCCCAATTATTAAGCCTAGATGGTAAATCTTCTTTTGATTTATATAACTCAAATTTGGGTGCTGGAAACCACAATTTAAATCTTTCAAAACCTGAAGCATTGCAAGCTGGTATTTATTTTTTACAACTTAACTTAGACAATAAGCAAGTAGTGAAAAAAGTATTTGTGGATTAATAATACTATTATTTATGGGATGCCATGTTGTAATTTGCCATTGCAACATGGCATTTTTATTTTGGAGAAATCAGACATCATAGCAAAACTTATAGAAGGTGATAGGCGTGCTTTAGCCCGCGTTATATCTTGGGTTGAAAACGAAAGCCAAGGCTATGATGAGCTGCTTCAGCAGCTTCATTTCAACAAAAACATTCCTATCATTGGCATAACAGGCCCACCAGGCGCTGGCAAAAGCACTTTAATAAATGCCTACACCAAATACCTAGTAGAACAAAATAAAAAAGTAGCCATCATTGCAGTTGACCCTAGTTCGCCATTTAATAAAGGCGCTCTTATGGGTGACCGCTTGCGCATGAGTGAGCATTTTTTGCATCCCAATGTATTCATCAGAAGCATGGCTACCAGAGGAAGTTTGGGTGGGCTGGCACCAAAAATATTTGAAGTAGCCGATGTTATTCGTGCTTCAAATTTTGATTACATCATTATCGAAACAGTAGGTGTAGGCCAAAGCGAAGTAGAGATCGCAGCCCTTGCAGATACCACCGTTTTGGTGTTAGTACCAGAGGCTGGAGATGATATACAAACCATCAAAAGTGGTGTGATGGAAGTAGCTGAT
>RGVD01000208.1 GCA_010027395.1 Bacteroidota bacterium | reverse complement strand
TGTCTGAAGTATTCAAATAATTAATTTTTTCAGACATTTCTCTGATTTTTAGTTTACTTACCCCATGTTTTCTGTTTGTCCAAGAGTTAGGCAAAACAGTATAAGTGTAGCCCCTTATGATGGCTTTCAATGGAAGCTCTACTGTCAAGTTGAAGTGTGGTGATAAAAATGGTTGAATACCTTGAATGGTTTCACGTTTATACATCTTAAATGCATTCGTAACATCATTGTATTTAATACCAAATAATATTCTTACTATATTATTGAAAAATCGATTCAGATAAAGCTTGTGTTTTGGATAGTCGTATACTTTTCCCCCTTTGCTCCAGCGTGTGCCAAAAACGCAATCGTATCCTTCTTGCATCTTATTATAGAATTTGACAATGTCATCTGGAGAATCACTCAAATCAGCCATAACTACCGCAACACAATCTCCATCGAAATTTTCAAGTCCTTTACGAACAGCATAACCAAAACCATTGGGTCCTTTGTTAGTAATTACATCCAATGTGGGTATTAGCTTTTTTAAATCACTTAATACTTCAAGTGTATTATCTTTAGAATTATCGTTCACCACTAATATCTGATGATTGATATCGGTAGTTTTTAATTTGTCAAAAATGGCGTGAAGCGTTTCTCCAATAGACTCGGCTTCATTATAGGCAGGTATGACAATACTTAGTTTCATTCAGATGATTGGGGTTAAATTATTGCATGATTTTAAAATTGTCGAAATACACCATGCTTCTAGATGTTAATTTGTTTTCTAAAAAAGCACCACTAATTCCCCAATACCCATCAATATTTCCATTATATTTCAAATCAACTCTACCCAATTCAATGCCATCTTTTAATGAAACAATAAGTGTTATTGTTTTATTAATATTTTCAATTTTCATGGTGTACCAAGCACCTCCTTTTGGAACTTTATCTAAAGTTATCTCATTATTTTCGTTACCAACTGCAATACCAATTTTATGCCCAAACAAGGCAAAAGTTACATTTTGAGTTTTTACTTCTTTTGTCAATGAAGTTAAGCCCAAAATATTGAAACTATGTCCAACAGAATCATAATCACTTTTAAAGTCGAATGATACTTGAAATTTATTTTTATCATAGTCCAATTTGTTTAAGAACGCAACAGGATAGTCGTCAGAAGTTGGCTCGTTAAAAGTCATTAAACTTTGATTTACAATTTCTATTTTATCAGCAGGATATTTTACCAAAGTCCAATCTGAACTTAAACTTACTGCATCAAATTTATCTTCATAAAATAAATTATTAAATACATTTGGAGTGACGGATTTGGCTTTTTCTTCACACGACATGAAGAAAATGCTACTAAATATTATGGCTATGTAAAAATAAATTTTCATTTCAAATTTAGTTGCTTTGAATTCTAGCAAGCATCTTATCATGCATTTCAACCAAGGTTTGTTCAAGGTTAAATGTCCAATCCCAAGTTGGGTAATGCGATTTGAATTTGTTTACATCACTCACATACCAAATGTGATCCCCTATGCGGTTGGTTTCACTATAACTAAAACTCATTTTATTTCCTGCAATTTTCTCACACCAATCAATGGCTTCAAGCATGCTGCAATTAGCATGTCTTCCACCACCTGCATTGTATACCTCTCCTTGACGAGGATTTTCGTAATAATGCCAAAACATGTTTACTAAATCATGGCTGTGGATATTGTCGCGCACTTGTTTTCCTTTGTAACCAAAAATGGTGTAATGATTTTTGGTTATAGCACATTTCATTAAATAAGCCAAAAATCCATGTAATTGTGCACCACTGTGGTTTGGTCCGGTTAAACATCCTCCTCTAAAAACACCTGTTTTCATGCCAAAATATTTACCATATTCTTGCACCATTACATCGGCCGCAACTTTGCTAGCCCCAAAAACAGAATGTTTGGTTTGGTCAATACTCATCGATTCGTCAATGCCATGTTTGAAGTATGGATGTGATTCATCAATTTCCCATCGTTTTTCTAATTCAACCAAAGGCAAGAAATTTGGGGTATCGCCATATACTTTATTGGTAGAAGTAAAAATAAATACGGCATCAGCACAATGCAATCGAGTAAGTTCTAGCATGTTTAACGTGCCTGTTGCATTCACTCCAAAATCTGTCAATGGTTCTTTGGCTGCCCAATCGTGACTTGGTTGAGCGGCTGCATGAACAATTAGTTTGATATCTTTTCCATATTCAGCAAAAACCTTTTCCAATGAAGTATAATCGCGAATATCAATTTCATATGGTTTGAAATTTTGGTACTTAGAACTCAATCTGTCTTTGTTCCAAATGGTAGAACCATCTGCTCCAAAGAAATACGAGCGCAAATTGTTATCAATACCAATCACCAAATCAAATTTTTGTGAAAAAAATTCAACTGATTCTCCTCCAATTAATCCGCTGCTTCCTGTTACTAATGCTATGTTCATTTTTAATTTATTATTTGTGGAGACGTTGCATGCAAATTCTCTATCCTAATATGTTTTTTAAATTATGTTCGTTTTGTTTCAACCAATCAAATGTTTCGGCTACCAATGTTTTAATATCTCTTTTTGGTTTCCATCCACTCAATTTATTTAATTCACTTGAATCGCCCACATATATCCTGATATCTGCCGTTCTATTTTCTTTTACTGAATTTATTTCAATGCTATTTCCTGTAACTTCTTGACATAACTTGGTTAACTCTTGCAAGCTAAAGCTTACATCAATCCCTCCACCTGCATTTAGTGTTTTACCGCTATATAAATCAAAATTGTGTACTTGGTGGTTAATCAAATCAAATAAGTCATCTGCATGCATGATATCACGCATTTGCTTGCCTGTTCCACCATAACCTATATAACTCAAATTTTGTTTAAAATAATGTCGAGCTAACCACAATACCAATACCCCTTGGTCTACTTTACCCATTTGCCATGGTCCGCTAATTACCCCACAACGATTGATTATGGTTTGCATACCTCGCAATTCGTTGTATTCAGTAATCATTAGTTCAGAGGCAAGTTTGGTTGCGCCATAGAAACTTCTGCTTCCCTCAATTGGGAAATCTTCTGTAACGCCTTTTGAGCTTATTCCTCTTGATGTTTGTTCATCTTTCCATACAAATCTTGTTTCGAGTTCTTCATAGGCAGCAGATTCGAGGTTTTTTATAGGATATATTCTACTTGTAGAAAGAAAAATAAAGGCCGCTTTGTGTTTGTCTGCTAGTTCCAAACAATTTACTGTTCCAAATAAATTAGCATTAATAAGCGGATAAATCGGAGAATTAATACCAGACAATACCGAAGGATCGGCAGAAGCATCAATTATGAAATCTAAATGTTCAAATTGGTTTAAATCTTCCTGGTTACGAATATCCCCATGAATAAAAAGCACCCCTGCTTCTTTTAGTCTAGGAAGATTTAGCTCTGAACCTCTGCGTCTGAGGTTGTCAAAAGCATATACGGTATAGTTTGGATATAATTTCTTAAAATTGATACACAAAGTTGAGCCTACAAAGCCCGCACCACCCGTTATTAGTATTTGTTTTGACATAGTAAAAAAAGACTGCAAGTTTAAGACTTTCAGAGGATTTTTACCATTATTTTAACAGCCTGATATACTTGCGATTATAATATGTCAATCTTGCTTTGCTTTTATCTTTATTCATGTTTGAATTTATAATAGTTTGCCTAAGCCGCAAAAAAAACTACTTTTGCAGTGGCAAGCGGTACTAGTAGCTCCTTTTAATCCCCCAGGTCTTGATCGAAGCAAGGGCGTAAAGTTGTAGCACTGAGATACAGCTTGCCTTTTTTGTTTAATAACTTTTTAGCCTCCAATTAATTTCAATTTCATTCAAGCTTTCTCTTTTTGCCGCATATAAACCGAAATGTAAATGAAAAAAATATCATTAGTTTTTGCTTGTCTCCTTTCAAGCATATTAAGCTTCAGCCAAATTAAGGAGTTAAAATACAATTTAAATGATGACGGAAAAAACTATCTGAAGCTAACTGCCTTAAGTCAAGTTTGGGTAAGGTTTAATGAAAATAACCCAGGAAGCAAAGTATACAACGACCCTCAATCTGAAAGTTTTGATATTGGTATCAGAAGATTGCGCTTTCAATTATTAGGTCAAGTTACTGATAGGGTTTTTGTGTATGCCCAATTTGGACAGAATAATTTGAATTATTTATCTGCACGCAAGGTGGGTTCGTTTTTTCATGATGCCACGGTTGAATATGCTTTTGTACCCAAGCATTTAAGTATAGGAGCAGGCTTAACGGGTTGGAGTGGATTAGGACGCTTTGCATCTCCTTCTGTTGGAAGTATTTTGATGATGGAT
>RGVD01000207.1 GCA_010027395.1 Bacteroidota bacterium | reverse complement strand
CCTGCTAACGAGCAAGGGGAATTGCAAGGTGCACTTACTAGTTTGATAAGTTTAACTTCCATCATAGGTCCTGTGCTGATGAACGGCCTATTTGCTTATTTTACATCAGCAAAAACGCCATACTATTTCCCAGGAGCACCCTTTGTTTTAGCTTCAATGATGATACTTGTAAGTATAATTTTAGCAGTTAAATCCTTTGCAGTAAGTAAAAAATAACTTTCTACCAAGGACCTTTTCTACCATTCATCAATATCTATAAAATTGTATTTATGACTGATGGTAATTCCAATAAAAATACTCTGAGGAAGTTGATCGTATCCGAAGTTTAAAACCACAGTATTACCCAATGGAATGAATGTTTGAGCAGTGAAATTGAAGTTAAATTTGGTTTCATCTGGATTCATACTCCAACCTTTTCCAGATAAACCCTCATATTCTTCAAGTTGCCTTTGTCTAATAATACCTGCCCCAAGAAACAAGGGTATTTTCTTGGTTACAGCAAATGCAAAGCCTGGCATTACAGTATAGGCGTAGCTGAGACTTTTATTACCTGTAAACTTGAATGGTGAAGCAGAGGCATTACTAATATTTGCGTAGGCCACATCTCCACTTTTACTGTAAGACTCATCAATGAACTTAGCTCCTGCTCTCCAACTCAATCCAAATCCCATTTTACGAAAGGAAACATGATTTCCTCCAATCATAATTTGATTTGTAGGGTCAGACACACCAAAGGCATTATATCTTATTGGACGAGGCTTATCATTTTTAATTTTTGCAGAATAATCGTAATTATCAATAAGGTTCTGGGCTGAAGAAAATCCAATAAAAACCAAAAAACATATTATCAAATTCGCTATTTTTCTCATATTGCTTTTGCTATATTTTTTATCATTTTGGGACCTCCATAAATAAATCCAGAATATACCTGAACCAAAGCCGCACCAGCATTTATTTTATCTTGAGCGGTTTCTGGCGAATGTATGCCTCCAACACCAATAATAGGAATCTTTCCTGAAGATTTTTTGTGAATATAAGCCACAACCTCAGTGGCTCTATCACTTAGTATCTTACCGCTCAAACCTCCTGAACCTATGCTTTCAACCTTTTCCTTATTTGTCAATAAACCAACTCGGCTGATAGTCGTATTGGTTGCCACGATGCCGTCTATTGCTGTCTCATTAACTATATCCACCACATCATTCAACTGCTCATTAGTTAAGTCTGGTGCAATTTTCAATAAAATGGGCTTACTAATTTTGCCACTAGATATAAATGATTTCCTCATTTCCATTAAGGCTGTTAAAATTTCACCTAATGGTTTTTTATCTTGCAATTCTCTCAAATTGGGTGTGTTAGGCGAACTTACATTCACTACGAAATAATCCACTACATCATACAATTTATCAAAGCAAATTTTGTAGTCATTTACGGCTTCTTCATTTGGTGTAATTTTATTCTTACCAATATTTCCACCCACCACTAAATCTTTTGGTCGCGTCTGAAGTCTTTTCACTATCATGTCTAAGCCGTCATTATTAAATCCCATTCGATTGATTATGGATTCATCTTTTAGCAACCGGAATAATCGGGGTTTATCATTACCTGCTTGAGGTTTAGGGGTGACTGTTCCAATTTCAACGAAACCAAAGCCAAGGGCAGATAACTCACTCAAATATTTGGCATTTTTATCAAATCCTGCAGCCAATCCTACCCTATTTTTAAATCGAATACCAAGAAACTCGTATTCTTTTCTCACTACATATATTGAACTGAGTATGCTCCTAAAAAATGGGATTTTACAGAATAATTGAAGACTGTTTAACGCAAAGTAATGTGCCGTCTCGGCAGACATTAAGAATAAAAATCGAAGAATGATACGGTACAAAATATCTGAGTTTTTGCACAAAAATAAGTCTATGTTTTGGCTAAACAAAAAAGAAGAACATTTAGTTGATAATCACAAAATGAAGCAGAAGATAAAAAATAAAGGCACGATAAATCGCGCCTTTCTGGTATTCAATATCATTTGACTCAATACTATTCAATCACCAATTTTTGATAACCCATTTTATCATTATCCGAAACACTTAGTAGGTAAATTCCTTTGCTCATATCCGAAACATTAATTTCAAAAACATCGCCAAAAGCTTTAGGAGCTAGGTTCTTGATGGTTTTCCCTGCAACGTCTGTAAGAATCATTGTATAATTTACATTGGGATTTACTTCTAATCCATATACAAAAACCTTATCATTTGCAGGGTTTGGAGAAGCATTGAAAAACAATTTCGTATTCAACTCTCCTATACCGTTAATTCCGCCAGGTATTTTAAAATCAATTGTACTTGAATCGATTCTTTCAAATTGGGTACCTGGGAATGACGGAGAGCTAAACCAACTATTAACAAAAACCTTAACAGCATACATGTTCTTATGTATAGTTTTAGGCATACCCGTTAATCTGGCACATCCAAAAGAACCACCAGCCCAAGTGCATGTAGGACTATTACAACTATATTTAAAAGAAGTATCAGGCAAGTTACTTATGTAAATTACCCTAGCAGAGTCTACAGTAATAGCAATGTTTGAACCCGCATACATAATGGTTGAATCTTTGGGCACCTTGAGTGAAACTGTAACGGCATAAGGCTGTCCCACAATACCATCTGGCAAAACATTTGGCGAAATACCCGTTCCTTTCATAGTTGAGTCTGGGGTGCAAACTTGTGATTTCCCCACCGCAAAATTGAAAATAGTAAGTATGATTAACAGTATTATTTTTTTCATGTTGTATTCAATTAAAAATGCAATATAAATGAATGCAACTTAGTTTTCGCATTCCTAATAAAAAATGACTTTAGGCAAACTCTAATTCAAATAAAAAACTAACAAATTGAACAAAATTCTCTTTTCAAGTTCAGCCAATTATTAAAAAAATAAAGTGTAACCAAAAATTTATTTGTATATACATTTAATGTTTATACATTTGCGGAGGTTTTGAAACTTTTTGTTATAAAATCAAATCAATAAAATTATGAAAACTGTCATTCACAGAGCCGAAAACAGAGGTCATGCCAACCATGGATGGTTGAATGCTAAACACTCATTTAGTTTTGCCTCATGGTACGATCCCAACCTTATACATTTTGGTGCCCTTAGGGTGTTAAATGATGATGAGGTGGCACAGGGCATGGGCTTTGGCAAACACCCTCATGAAAACATGGAAATTATTACACTTGTGCAAGAAGGGGCTTTGGAACACCAGGACAGTATGGGTCATACCTCTGTGATGAGAGCTAATGATGTGCAAGTTATGAGTGCAGGAAAAGGAGTATTTCACTCAGAGGTAAACCACTCAAAACAAGAGCCAGTTAAATTATTTCAAATCTGGGTTTTCCCAGATAGAGAGAATGTTGAACCACGTTACGAGCAAAAATCATTCTCGGTAGAAGGCCGCAAAAACCAATGGCAGGAAATTATTAAACCATCAAGTCAAAATGAAGGAGAAGCCATTTTCATATATCAAGATGCTTGGTTTTCGCTCAGCGATTTAGATGCAGGAAATGAAATAAGTTATGCTAACCACAAAGCTAAAAATGTTTTGTATCTATTCGTAATAGAAGGTGATGTTGAAGTAAATGGCGAGCAACTAAAACGAAGAGATGCCATCGGTGTTTTGGAATACGATACCATTCAAATAAAAGCAAGCTCAAATGCCCGATTGTTGGCAATGGATGTACCACAAATAAATTTACAATAACCTAAAATATAAAAAAATGAGCACACAATCTTTATCAAAATGGAGCATAGATGCTATGCACTCGGAAGTAGAATTCAAAGTAAAACACCTTATGATTTCCACAGTCACTGGAAAATTCTCAAGCTACAGCGGTGAATTGAATCAAGCAATGAAGACTTTACTGAGGCTAAAATCAGCTTCACAGCGGATGTAAAATCTATCTCAACTGGCAACGAGCAAAGAGATGGCCACTTGCAATCAGATGATTTCTTTAACTCAGAATCATTCCCTGAAATTAAATTTATTTCTACTGTTATGAGCAAAAATAAATTGGTGGGCGATTTAACCATCAGAGATGTAACCAAATCAGTTGAGTTAAACGTTGAGTATAATGGTAAAATGAGCGACCCTTATGGCAATACCAAAGCGGGTTTCGAAGTAAGTGGTAAAATCAATCGTTCGGATTTTGATTTAAAATGGAGCGCAACAACTGAAGCAGGTGGTATCGTGGTGAGTGATGAAGTGAAAATTATATGTAACATACAACTTATCAAAGTAGCATAATCAATCATTAAGTTTGTAATACCTAAAAAAGATTTGGCATATATGCCAAA
>RGVD01000206.1 GCA_010027395.1 Bacteroidota bacterium | reverse complement strand
TGCTACAACTTGCCTTTCAAAGCCCTTACCAATTTGTTTCTATCGCTAACCGTGCTGTAGGGAGTTTCCTCCCGACATCTCAAATCAAAAGTAATCCAAATAATGCTTAACTTCAATTTTATTTTGAATACCTTTCTCATAAAATAAAGCACTGCTATATAAATAATCTTCGATGTTAAGGCATAAATTCCAATGCGGCTGTAAAGGGTTGTTATGGATATAAGTTAATTTTATTTCTAATAATTCCCTACTCTCTAAAAACACTTCATCAAATCTGTCTTGCCATACCTTAAACACTTGACCATCCCGATTTATCCTAATTTTTCCTAGTAATTCTATATCGGTTTTCTCAACTTCTTGCCGAACTTTTATTGAAGTAAATTTTTTAAAATCCCTCATAAAGTCAATTCGCTTATTAGCTTCTTTAAAATAAACAATAAAGTGAATATGGTTTGGCATTAATACATACGCAAGAATATCCGCATTATATTTTTTAGAGCAAAAGATTAAGCTATCAGTAACAATGTCCATAGCTTGACCAACAGCAAGCAAATAATACCATTTATAACATGTCGTAGTTATAAAGAAAATATTTTTATCATTATAAAATTGCCTGTTTCGTAATCCCATTTTTATTACAGATTAGACTGCCATTTGTTGAGAAGAAACTCTTCAATATTGTCGGGAGGTAACTCCCGACAACACAGCTACCTTGCTGTCAGGAGGAAACTCCTGACAGCAATGCTACAACTTGCCTTTCAAAGCCCTTACCAATTTGTTTCTATCGCTAATGCTTCCTTGTCGTAGTTTATAATCATCACTCGACATTTTATCAATGTTTGCCTTAATCATTTCATTAAACACAGGATCGCTTGCCAATATGCCCATAATGCCTTTTTGGTATTTGAAGAAATACCAGGAACCCGAAGCACCCATTAAATAAAGCGTAAAATCATCTCCACTTCTCAGTTTCTTTATCTCCAAGCGGCCTTTCACTTTTCTTTCAAGCAAGTTCTTATCAAAACTACGTATACCAAAATCAGCTACACTTACAAACGAACGAGATGCTTGGTTCCATGTTAATGTTGCATCGGTAATCAACATGGTTTTAATTAAACTCTCAATATTCTTATCGTTCAATTCTGCCACCATATCATCACCTAATTTTTTATAGCCCTTCTCATCTATCAACTCAGGAATACCAATCTTCAAGGCCTTTTCATCATAAAACTGATTTGACGAAGAAGCACCTTGCTCGTTCAGTGAATCGTACATCAATTTCAATGCTTGCGAAGGAATTGGAAAATCAATCACCATCATCAATTTCATTAGGAAAGTAGTGTCTTTTAAATTGAAGCTTGAGTATCCCGCAGATTTCACACTAAACTTAGGCAAATCGAAACCAAGGTTAAACTTACCTTCGTTATAGATTAATTTCTTTGGCTCGCTAAAGGCCATAAAATTACCTTTTTTGCCAGTTCCAAAAACCTTGTCATAAGGCCCTAGTCGGTACTCTTCAATGTTTTCGAAATAGGCAAATGTGCCTTCCGTTTTCATGAGCTCAGCATCACTGGTATTGCGCTTACGTCCAAACAAAGCTGCATACACGTGGGTTGAATCATTACTTACATATAATCCACTTGCTAGAGCTTGCTTGTTTAAATTTGTCAGAGGTTGTCCTGTTGTATTCACATACACAGAATCAGGGCTGATAACGGCTGCTGCTTTAAACCAATCGCTTTTGGGAAAGTAGGATGTATGCATGGCTTTGAAGAAACCATTGTATTCCAAATTAGGATTGAAACTTCGTAGAATGGCATTTCCTCTAAAACCAACCTTAGGACCGACCAAGAAATTAATCGAATCAGGAATTAAGGTAGAACCTTCTAAGTATTTTTTATCAGCTACTATAATTTTGTCTAAATAGAATTTCTGTTCGTTTTTGTTTTTAGCAACGTACTTGTAATTACCTGCACCTCTCACATCTGTTCTGCCATTAATTTTAATGGTAACTTGGTTTACCTTATGATAGGTGTTGATGGTATCAGCAGTTATTTGTGCATTCACCAACATATCCATTTCAGCATTCTCTCTAATAACAGCCTTTCCGCTATCAGGCAATACCCTACTATCAGCAATATTAATGTATGGTATTTTTCTGCAGTTCATGGTATAATCATCCAAAGTCATAAATACACTTGCCGTTTTAAAAGTAAGGTTATCTTGGCTTTTTCGAGTTGACAATAAATAGCTAGCAGCGGAAGGATTTTCTTTCTCGGTAGGCCCTTTAAATTCAAGGGTTCTAGGAATCATATCCCATTTCAGTTTCTCAAAACTTCCTACATAATTATTCAAGATAAAGGTATTGTTTATTTCAGTAGGGTTGCGGTAAGTAAACTCAGCATATTTATTATCCAAATTTACATAGGCTTTCACCTTGCTGGTACTAAATGCAATTTGAGTGGTGTCTTTTGGAGAACGTTGACGGAAGATGGCATCTTCAGAGAGGATTTCAACAGGCCTTAACTCAAACATATCTGCTAACAATTCACCATCCTCAATATCCATTTTACCTTTGGCTTTCATAGCAAGAGGTGTTAAAATAATTGTACCACTTAACCTGGCTCTGTCATAAGCAATTTTGATTGGCTCTCCTTTGTTGGTAATAAACATGGTATCTTGGTAGGGTATCCAATGGTTATATACATTGGCCGACTTGATAACTGTGGGAAACAAGGAAGTCCTATCATTTTCGAACAGATTACAATTGGCATTCATACTATCCAATAAAAACACCAATCGTTTTGACTGAGAACGAGAAGCCAAATAAGACACAGTTCCATCTCCAATCAAACCATCATTGCTCAAAGCCACACTCATTTTGGCTGATCCTTTTCCTCTATATAAGGTATAACTTGTATTGCCATCATCAGGTATAAAAAACCCAAGAGATTTATCAGGCTGCATGGATAATTCTTGGCGCATATCAGGTAAAATTCCATCGGAAATAAAGGTACCTGGCAAGGCCAAAGTATATAAATTCAAATCGGCCAAACTATCCAAGGTAAAAGGGTCAACAGCAAAATGAAACCTGTTTCGGGTATAAGAACCTTTTTGTGTAGTAGGGTAATCATAAAACACTTTCGAACCTACTTCACTGGTAAATACTGGGTATTTAGAAAATTTCTTTCTACCGCTTTTGTTGTATGGATGGTCAATTTCAAGCGTACCATAAATATTTTGAATTACACTTTTCACATTGGCCAAATAACCCAATGTATCATCACGGTATAAGAATTTAAGTGAATCAACATTGTTTAACCTTACATTGAATTTGGTGTAATCAAATGAAAAATTGTTTCCATAAAAATCCGCTAAACCCGCTCTGAGCTTGCCATTAAAATCAATGGTTCTATTTTTCTTCAAGGTAATTACTTGCTCCTTAGGCAAAATATAAACACTCTGTGAATCGCTAAAGTAAAACTTAGGCACACCTTGAATAATCAAATCATTATTTACCAAACTTATACTTGCATTAGGCAGAGCACTAATAGTTGACTTGAATGAAATAGCATCAAAATCAGTCTTGCCCATGTGGGCGTTAACAAAATCTTTTAACTTTGGTTTGATGGTTACAATTTCGGTTTGCGAGTTGTAGTAAACAAAACCCAAATCATTCATATCAATCATCTGAATTTTAATATCGCTCACATTGCTTCTAAAGGCTGCTGCATAAGATGCAATGTGGAAGGTATTGGTATTGTTCTTTTCGCAGTATTGCTTTATACGCATCAATGGATTGTAATCCAAAATGCCTTGAATTTTTTCATATGCATATTCTCTATAATAGTTAAGTGATGAGAAGCGAGCGGCATCATCTGCTGCCACCATTTTTAAATCAATTTTAGGTTCGTTGAGTTTCCATTTCATTTCATCTACACTAAACTCAATCATGTGAAAGAAATCAGAGAAAGGCGCAGCAGCAACACCTAGCTTGCTATCTCGATACAAATTTATTTTGTCTTCATTTATCAAATAACTAAAATTCAATTGTGGGTGATAAATTGAATCTTTATCTAAAAACACGGTTAACTCTACCTTATCATTGGTGATTTTATTTTCACGCACATAAAAATCATTGGATGCAACTCGTAAAAATCGTTTGCCTTTATAGCTGAACCAAAGCTCTGCTTTTTGTCCCCCAACACCACGTCCAAGAACCACTGCACCGCGCATTCCGAAACCTCCTTTAAAATCTGCTTTGCCATATTTAACACCGCTAAAAGCCAATTGATAACTCTCAAATTGCGGATAAGTTGATTTATCTCCTTGCGAACGTCCCATTGGCTTATCTGTTACCTTTCCCAATATGCTCTGGGTAAATTG
>RGVD01000205.1 GCA_010027395.1 Bacteroidota bacterium | reverse complement strand
TTACTAAAAAATATTTATTACAAAATTTATTACCACCTTTCATAAGTGAATACAAAATAAAAAATAATATAATAGTCGATAATGTTCTAATAACCATACCATAATTTGTCAATTCTATACATGAAACCATATTATATATTAGGATTTGTACTTATATATAATAAAAAGTTAATATTTCGAATAAATAACAGTTTTGAATTTTGAATTATTAATATACGAATTTCCCCATTTCTCACGAATCTGTAACATCTCATGTTTTTATAAGTACCATAAGTCTATAAACAACACCCACACTTTTCGACCATCCTCCGAAAAACCTCCCAAATCTATCACCAAATTTATTAAAAACATCCCCTAAAAATGTACAACCATGTTTACTCAAAAACTACCTTCCCGTTTTCGCCACCATCTTTTGCAAATAATATGCGAACATTATGCTCCCTAGATAATGCTATTGTTTGTATAATATTATTTTTATAAAATGAAAGCATAAAGGTAACCTTCGCAAAAAGGGAGGGCGGACGCTGAAAAAGTGATGATGTATGAAAATTTCAACTCTCGGAGGCCCTTTTTCAAAATTGGACATTTATTTTTGTCCATTTTTGAAAACCTGGGGTAGAAATATAAAAAAAGCAATGCATTCGTCACTCAGAGCATAATGCTCTAAATCGTATTTTTAAGTTGATTTTTTTGTTACCATAATTTTTTCAACTTTTATATATATTATATGAAAAGGATTTAGGCGTTTTTTATGTCATCATTATATATGATGACAATGATGACGCAAAAAAACGCCGAAATTTTCATATGTAAAAAGTGTGACTTTGTATGTAGCAAGAAATGTGATTACAAAAGACACCTGCTGACACGTAAACATAAAAATGATGACAAAAAAACGCCAAAAAGCGCCGAACAAAATGTCTGCATTTGTGGTAAGAGTTTTAAATATAGACAAGGACTTTTTGTTCATCGTAAAAAATGTATAGATTGTGAGAAAAATGTTACCATAGATGGTCTTGTTTTAGAAACTGAAATAAACAAAAAAATAGACTCAACTACAGATAAGGAGTTGAAGGAGTTAGTTAAGGACTTAATAAAACAGAATGGTGAACTTGTTAAGACAATAAATGAGATAGTTCCTAAAATTGGAAATACGAATATTACAAATAATAATAATAGTTTCAACTTGAATGTATTTTTAAATGAACAATGCAAAGATGCTTTAAATATATCAGATTTTATAGATTCGCTAAAAATAACATTAGAGGATTTACTATTTTCAAAAACAAACGGTATTTCGCGTGGTATAACAGATGTAATGATAAAAGGACTCAGAGAGTTGGATATTCACAAACGTCCAATTCATTGTACAGATATAAAGCGTGATATAATGTATATAAAAGATGAAGACAAATGGTTGAAAGACGATAACCATGATATGATGAAAAACACAATCGTAAAAATTGCCGATAAGGAGCGTACAGCGTTACAACAGTGGGCAATAGATAACCCCGACTGGATGGATACGGAAAGAAAGCAACTGGAGTACTTAACAATGATGCGTTCCATATGTGAACCGATTGAAAATTATAATAACTATGAACGAAAAATAATAAAAAATCTTGGAAAAGAAATACTAATAGATAAAAAGATTTAATACTGTATTATGTTAGTAAAAGTCGGGGTTATTTATTTGTTATTTACTATGTAACAAATAAATATTAATTTCGATTCAAATTTAATTGAATCGAGTTAAGTTAATATGGTTAAAAACATTTAAACACGTTTATGGTCAATATGTGCCTTTAATACATCAGCAGCACACTGTGTATTAGGGGTAGAAAGTTTAGCATCACTTTTAGTGCTTTGTGCTTTGAATGCTGCAGAAACTCTAACGATTAGTTCATCGAATGATTTTTCATCATCTTTTGAAAACTTCATGCTAGCTTTAAGTTTATTTGCGATATCAAGAATATCGGAATACTCTTTCCATAGTGTAGTGCTTTCTTTTATAGAAGTATTGTAAGTAATGCTTAAAAATCCCATGCGTTTAAGTTCTTCATCGTACTTACTATTATCAGAAGTGAGTTGCTTATTATACTTGTCATAGTGGTCCATGAATGCTTTGGCCAAAAGGGTTGCTGACTTATCAGTAGAAGAACGAATATCATCCAAGATTGAAAGCAATCCTTTCTTATCATCTCCCTCTACTATAGTAGCATGAATATCATTTTTAATACCACCTACATGTGCTTTGATATTATCAAGAGAGTACAGGAATTTTGGTTTAAATTTTTCAAGTTTAGCTAAGTATTCAGACTCTTGAGCAATAACCACATGGTGGTGTCGTAAAGTAACATTCAGCATATTGATTTGTTGTAAAATCTGTTTAGAGTTGTCTAATACTTTTGTATATTTAGCAAGACCATCGGATGCTTTGCTAGTTGCTTCAGTAAGTATTTTATTATCGGTATTGAATTCTTCGTGTTGTTTTTTCTTCAAGTCGTCCATCATTGACTTGAATTTTACATAGAGTTCATTCATCTTAGCTGTAGTTTTATCTGATACTTCCGAAACTTGTTTTTTAATTGTTTCAGGTGATGTAGGAGGAAATACTTCAGGCTTGCATACCTGGTGGTGATGATTGTGGTGGCTGTGGCTGTGGCTCTGGCTACTAGAGCTGGATTTAGAGCTAGAGCTGGACTTAGAGCTGGAGCTTGAAGTAGTAGCAGAACCAACAACAACGACATTAGAAGGTGTTGATTTGACTGAAGCGACAACAACAGGGACAGGTACAGCAACGGGTACAGAAGCAGGAGTAGATTTAACTACAACAACCGGTACAGGGGTGGGAGCAGGAGTGGGAGCAGGGATTACCTTGCGTGTTTGAACTCCACCCTCACAATCTTTGGTGAAGTAGCATTCAGTGCCATGAGGCTTCCATGAAAGCTGCCATTTAGAAAGAGGAGAATTTGGCCCATCATAACCACCCATTTCCCAGTTCTTACCACCATAGTTTACATTCATTACTACGTCATTCGGGTCTTTATAGTCGGTAGAACTCTTTGAACCATCCGCATTCCCACAAATACCTTGCATTTTTCCAAAAAAGGCAGTAGGAACATTTGTTTCAAGAACACCACAGTAACCTCCGGTAATCATAACAGAGAAACCATTAGGTGTGTTAATTTTCAAACCAGCAGGCTGCATGGTAGCACCCCTCCACTCAACAACTTGTTTTCCGTAACGAATCTGGATACCGCCAAAAGTAAGGGTGAAATCTTCGGGGAGATCCATTTCCTGACCATTGACACGGACTTTTCCAAAGTTTGCTACATCAACTTCGATATTCATTTGTTTATAGTGAACAACAGCACCAGTCATACAAGAAGGTACACCTGGTTTATTGTCACCATTTTTACGCATTTTCTCCTGAATCTCAAAAACATTGTCGGGGGTACGAGCAACAGTATAAATACCGGGTTCCTGAATGTGAAACAAAGTACCATCATAGTTTGTAACATGGGGGTCGCCTGATGCTACGCAAAAACGTTTGCTTGGGTTTGCTGCTTCTTTGGACAAAAATTCCTCAGCAGCAATAGCACTCTCTTTTGCGATAGACTTGCTTTTAGTAACACGCATATCTTCAATGCAACCATTGTAGATACCTTGTTTGTTAGTAATGCCTAGAGACTGACAAAATTTGATAGCTTCCTGACCCTCGGTGGTTACAACCCAGGCAGTGAATGCAGACTCAAATTTCTTAGCAAGTTCTTTTGTCTTTGCTGAAAGTTTAGAGTCAACGACAGCATATTTGTTAACAATGGAAACAGGAGCAGTAATGACAGCTGATACTTTAATATCGGCTTTAACAGTTGTAGATTTTTTAGAAGCCTTGGATTTAGACTTAGAAGAAGCTTTGGAAGCAGCCGCCGCCGCAACTTTGGGAGGAGCAGGAGCAACTTTGGGAGCTGGAGCAACTTTGGGAGGAGCAGGAGCGGCTTTAGGAGGAGCAGCCGCAGCTTTTGAATGCCGTAATAGTCGTCTATTACCATCGTCATCGCCACCATCGTCATCGCCATCAGAATAATTCTCGTCATTATCTTCGTTTTCAAACAACTTTCTAGTTTCGACAATAGCTAAATGTGGGCGATGTTTAGTATTACCTGTGAAGTTTTCGGGAACTACAGTATCATGGATACTGGGCCGCGTTTCATTCCCGTCGTGCGGCACTAGCATAATAGCCGAAGCGAAGGATAAACTTGCAATCAGCAAAAAGGCTTTCATCATTTGCACCATTATAATAATACATAATATTATATCTTTATCTTTATGTTTTTTAGTAATATATATTAAGGGAACTAAATATTATACTATAATAATATTATAATAATATATAATAATATATA
>RGVD01000204.1 GCA_010027395.1 Bacteroidota bacterium | reverse complement strand
AAAGTAAGCAAGCCAAAAGTAAACGCAAGAGTTAAAGAAGAAAAAAAGATTTTCGTACTCGACACATCGGTTATTCTATATGACCACAATGCCATCAAAAATTTTCAAGAACACGATGTAGCCATTCCCATCACGGTTTTAGAAGAGCTTGATAATTTTAAAAAAGGAAACGATACCCTCAACTTTGAAGCCCGCGGTTTCATTCGTTTTTTAGATAAACTTTCTGGTGAGTACACCTTATCTGAATGGATTAATATAAATGGCCCTACACGTGGCAGGTTTAAAGTAATCATGCACGAAAAAAGCAATATAGATGCACAGGTAATATTTGGAGAAAGAAAACCTGATCATCGCATATTGAATGCTGCATTGGCTATGAAACAGCAGCACCCTGATCGCAAGGTAATCATGGTGACCAAGGACGTGAACCTTAGACTTAAAGCCAAATCGCTAGACCTACATGCCGAAGATTATGAAACAGGAAAAGTAAAAAACCTCGACACATTGCACACCGGCCATAGGGTGATTGAAAAGGTTAAAGCATCTGTGATTGATGAAATATACGCTAAGGGCTTTGTGAGCTATGATTTTGTGCTGAAACAAAAGCCTAATGCCAACCAATATTTTGTATTAAAAAACGATAAGAACTCAGTTTTGTGTTTCTACAATTCGCAAAACGAAAGTTTAGAACGCGTGAACAAAGTGAGTGCGTATGGCATAAAACCTCGCAATGCTGAACAATCCTTTGCCATGCATGCTGTATTAAATCCGAACATATCTTTGGTTACCATACAAGGTGTGGCAGGTACCGGGAAAACCCTGTTGGCCTTAGCTTCGGCCATGGAGCAGAAATCAAACTACCGTCAAATATACCTTGCCCGACCTATCATCCCTCTAAATAACAGAGATATCGGTTTCTTGCCGGGGGATATAAAATCAAAGATTAACCCATACATGGAGCCTCTTTGGGACAACCTAAAACTTGTACAAAACCAATGGAAAGAGAGCGATAAGGAATACCAAAAGATAACTGATATGGTGAACCAAGAGAAGCTGATGGTGACACCGCTTGCCTACATCAGAGGAAGGAGTTTGTCGAATATTATGTTTATCATAGACGAGGCGCAAAACCTTACCCCTCTTGAGGTGAAGACCATTATCACTCGAGCAGGAGAAGGCACTAAGATTGTGTTTACAGGAGATATTTTTCAAATAGACACCCCTTACCTTGATTCACAATCCAATGGTTTATCGTATTTGATAGATAAAGTAAGAGACAACCCCTTGTATGCCCATATTACCCTTGAAAAAGGCGAAAGAAGTGAATTGGCAAATTTGGCCAATATGCTTTTGTAGTGAGCTGTGGGATTGAGGTTAAGTACTATCAATCATTCGTATTTCAAGCTTGGTATATGTTGTTGAACCCCTTCGGGGTTCCGAAATACTTGTGCTATCTTGCCGTAGGTTTCACCTACGGCTATTAATATTTTACCCCTTCAGGGTAAGATAATTTCTGATATCGAAAAATTAAGATGTTAATCTCATTGGGTTTACACATTGCTTATACACTTTTGCCTTAGGTTTCAACAAAGGCCATCATCATTTTGTTTAACAATCTACAATGTAGGGAGAAATTGGCTAGTAGCGCTGGCATTCCACTCCCGATGCATCGGGAAAGGGGGCCAGGGGGATGTTGCCAATGCTCGTATTAATCAAGCTTAAAAACTGTAAACCTATTCACATTCATAGCATTCAAGGAGTTGGTAATTGCTTTTTCTAATTAAAATATTAAAGCTAAATTGCAACTCATTTTATGAGTGAAAATTCAATAGATTATTCGAAATATCAAGCCGTTATTGGCCTTGAGGTGCATGCGCAAATGCTTACCAAAAGTAAGGCATATTGCTCAGATGCATACGACTATGGTTCAGACCCTAATACCATCATTGGCCCTATCAGCCTTGGTCACCCAGGAACCTTACCAAAACACAACAAAGAGGTGGTGAACTATGCCATTAAAATGGGATTGGCCACTCATTGCCACATTGCAGAATACCAATACTATGCCCGTAAAAATTATTTTTATGGCGATTTACCCAAAGGATACCAAATAACCCAAGATAAAACCCCTATTTGTACCAATGGTTTTATAGAAATAAAAACCAAAGATGGTGCTGAAAAGAAAATTGGCATTACCCGCATTCACATGGAGGAAGATGCAGGTAAGAGTATGCACGACCAAGATTTGTATGATACCCTTATCGACTTAAACCGTGCGGGTGTTCCGCTTATTGAGATTGTATCTGAACCAGACATTAGAAGCGGTGAAGAGGCATATTTGTATCTTACTGAAATCAAAAAACTATTGAAATACCTTGAGATTTGTGATGGCAATATGGAAGAAGGAAGTCTGCGTTGCGATGCCAATATCTCGGTGATGATAAAAGGTGCTGATAAATTTGGAACGAAGGTGGAAGTGAAAAACATGAACTCTTTCAGAAATGTGCAAAGAGCGATTGACCACGAGATAAAACGTCAGATTGAGGCCCTTGAAGCAGGTGAAACCTTGCGCATGGAAACCCGTACTTTTGATGCATTGAAAGGCACTACAGCCGCTATGCGTAGCAAAGAAGGAGCTAGTGATTATCGTTATTTCCCTGAGCCAGATTTGCCACCATTGCGCATCACACCTGTGTATATTGACAATATCAAACAATTGATGCCAGAATTACCAAAGGCCTTGTTTGAAAAATACACCAAGCAATTTGGTTTGAATGAATATGATGCCAATGTGTTGATTGATGATAAAGACACAGCCACCTATTTTGAAGAGGTATTACATCATACCAAAAACACCAAATCGGCTGCCAATTGGGTGATGGTAAATGTTCGTTCTTATTTGAATGAGCAAGCTTTACACATCAAACAATTCATTATTAAACCTGCTCAAATAGCTGAAATCATTGCCTTGATTGATGAAGGAAAAGTGAGTCACAGTGCGGCACAACAAAAGATATTCCCTGCCTTGATAGCCTCTCCTAGCAGTTCGGTATTGAGCATTGCTGAAAGCTTAAACTTATTACAAGAAAGTAATTCAGACGAATTGCAAGTTTGGATTGATGCTGCCATTGCCAAATTCCCCGAGAAAATTGCTGAATACAAAGCAGGAAAAGTGAGCTTAGTAGGCCTTTTCATGGGAGAAGTAATGAAAGCAAGTAAAGGCAAAGCCGACCCTAAAGTGGCGAGTGCTTTGTTAAAAGAAACCTTAGACAAAAAATAGAAATGAAAAAAATAATAAGCATACTTAGTCTTGTTATCCTGTTTGCCTCTTGTGGCTCAGGAGATAAGAGCAGCGAAAAGCAAAACGGATTTAAGCTGAGCGGAAAAATAAAAAACACCACAGGAAGCATCAGCATCCAAGAAATAACAGCCACAGGCCTTGTGTTCCTTGACTCTTCAAACATTGCCCCTGATGGTAGTTTTGAGTTAAATGGAAGCATTGCCGAAAAGACTTTCTGTACCATTCGTTTGCCTAAAGGAGATGTGATTGTGGTGATTGACTCTACCAGCAATATTAAATTAGAAATAGATGCTGATAAGGTAGAGGAATACACTGTAAAAGGTTCTGTAGAAAATGTTGAATTACAAAAATTATTCTTGATTAACAATTCTTCTTATGCTGAAATGCGCAAGCTCGAGGAGAAATATGCTATGTATGGGGAGCAAGTGCCACCTGTGGAAGTACAAGATCAAATTAGAAAGCAATTTGATAGCTTGACCACTGCCAACAAAGCAGCTATTAAGACTTATATTTTGGGTTTACAAAATTCAATAGTTCCTTATTTTGCTACCAGTTTCTTAATGCCTGAAGCAGACTTTGAGTTTTTTAAAGAAATTGATAACAAACTTTATCCAAAGTTCTCAGCTTCTAAATACGCTACTGCTCTGCACACACGCGTGCAAGATTTAGCTAAAACTGCCATTGGTTCTGAGGCTCCAGACATTGTATTAAGCGATCCTTTTGGCAAGCAAATAGCCATGTCATCTTTAAGGGGCAAATATGTATTAGTAGATTTTTGGGCCAGTTGGTGTCGTCCTTGTCGTGAGGAAAACCCAAATGTGGTGAAGCTTTACAATAAATACAAAGCAAAAGGATTTGAAATATTCAGTGTGAGTTTGGATGATAACCGAGATGCATGGACCAAAGCTATCAATGATGATAAATTATTGTGGACACATGTAAGCGATTTGATGAAATGGAACTCGGCAGTTGTAAAACAATACAGCATTGAAGGCATTCCTTTCACCGTTTTATTAGACAAAGAAGGTAAGATTTTAGGAACCAAATTAAGAGGCGAAGCCTTAGAAGGAAAGCTGAAAGAAATATTTGGGTACTAGCAATAATTAGGAATTATCAATTAAGAATTAAGAATTAGGGTTT
>RGVD01000203.1 GCA_010027395.1 Bacteroidota bacterium | reverse complement strand
ACCCTTCTTAAATCAAAGATTTTCTTTCAATATCTTGTTGAGCCATTTCAACAGAATAAACATCACAAAAGCGGCAAAACCAAGTAAAACAAAATTAACTAGGAAAAAGTTTGCTTTGTTATCATACCCATCCCATAGAGTTGCTAAAATACCTGAAAGTTTATTTCCTATCGAGGTAGAAAGAAACCAACCTCCCATCATGAGCGCTGTTAATCTCTTTGGACTTAATTTTGAAACAAGAGAAAGACCCATTGGACTCAAAAATAATTCACCAATTGTAACAACCCCATAACAACTAATTAACCATAAAGGAGAAGCTTTTACAGCACCATTATCACAATAATAAACAGCTGCCACCATAACCAATGTGCTCAAGGATGAAATAAGTAATCCAAATGCAATTTTTGTTGCAGTACTTGGCTCTACTTTACGTTTTTTTAATAATGTAAAAAAGGAAACAACTACTGGTGTTAAAATTATGACCCACAAAGGGTTAATGGATTGAAAAAGTTCTGTATTAAACAAAAATACTTCTGAGTTTTCAGGTGGAACTAATTCATCTTGCAAATTCCTAAAATATACTGGTCTGTCCCAAATCTTTTTTACTTTTCCATTTTCCTTAATAAGCGAAAATTTATCAGTATATGCTTCAACAGAATCAACTCGAAATACAAGCTTTTCCGCTTGGTAAAGCTTTTCTGCTACTGGTTTAATGGCAGATGGCACTTCTCTATCAGTATAATATTGAGCCCATGTAGTAAGTGCAGTGCCATTTTGTTTGAATACAGCCCAAAACATTACCGAAACTAACATGATGGTTAATAAGGCAGCCAATGGTTTTTTATCTGAAATGCTAGCTTTTACATACAATCCTATATAAAAAATAATAACAGGAATAGTGGCAAAAATAAAGGCATCTGTGCTATCACTTCCAAATATATTTCCTGGTATAGACCATGCCCCAATACCAACCACAATTGCAGGTAAAAATACAGTAGTAAATATTTTTGATAAAGGCATATCCTCTTTCTGAACAGGCTTTAAAACATCCGCATGTTTGTAATGACGAAGACCAATAAAATAAACAATAAGTCCAACAAACATACCTATTCCAGCAGTGGCAAATGCATAACTCCATCCATATTTATTGCGCATAAATGCTGCTATGAAAGTACAACTTGCGGCACCAATATTGATGCCCGAGTAAAATATATTATAACCTGAATCTTTTAGGTGTTTATACTTCTCATCATTGTATAAATTACCCAGTAGTGTTGAGATATTTGGTTTGAAAAATCCATTTCCAAGAACAATAAGAAATAGTGAAATATAAAAATAGTTAGTGCCGGGAATGGCTAAACCTAAGTAGCCACTATAACCTAAAATTCTATCTGCCAAAAGTCCCCCCAGAAATGGGGTTAAAAACACAAAGGCTATGAAAGTTCCATAAATATCTGCAGCATCTTTTCTATCCATTCCAAGACCTCCCTTTTCAACGGAAGTAGTCAAATACAATTGAAAAATCCCAATCATCAAGTAGTAACCAAAACGTTCCCACATTTCAGTAAAAAATAAGAAGGGTAATCCTAAAGGGTGTTTGTTTTTCATAAGTGTTAAAGGTTCTTAAACAAAAAATAAGTCTTGTCAAGACAAGACTTATTTTGAATTATATTACAAATACAATGTGATTAAACACCGTGCATCATTTTTTGTAATATTTTTGTTAATCCAAATAAAATAACTGAAGCGATACCTGATAATACTACGAAAATCATGAAGAATTCAAACAAACCTGTGATTTCAAAACCCATGAATGACGGATGAGAGGGTAAACTTGGGTCAGGATATAATCCACTTAAAGTGCCAGCAAATTTATTAGCTGCAGCAGTTGATAAGAACCAAACGCCCATCAATAAAGAAGCAAATTTAGCTGGTGCTAATTTTACTACCATAGCTAAACCAATCGGAGAAAGGCATAATTCACCAATAGTGTGAAGTAAGTATAAACTAAATAGCCACATAATGCTCACCTTGATGTTAGGATCTAAACCTTTAACTCCAAAGGCAATTACTAAGTAACCTATAGATAAAAACATCAAGCCAAATGCTTGTTTAGTTGCAGGTTCCATATTTTTGTTCCCCAAAAAGGTCCAAAACATAGCAAACAAAGGAGCCAAGATTACAATTAGTACTGCATTTATAGATTGAAAGAAACTTGCAGGCACTTCAGTACCTAATATATTTCTATCAGTTTGTTCTTCAGCAAAAAATGTAAGAGATGCTCCCGCTTGCTCGAATGCTGCCCAGAAGAAAATAACAAAAAATGCCAAAATATAAATTACCCAAATTCTTTGTTTTTCAATTGGTGTAATTGTTTTATCGGTGATAATAGCTGCAGGACCTATAATTGTAATAGAGAAAATAGCAGAACCTATTAATCCCAAATCCATTACATTAAAGAACAATACAAATAAGCCGATTGAAGCTCCAGCCCAAATCAGCATTTGAGAAATAGGCATTTTAGGAGCTTTCTTTTCGTGGGCCTCCACCACCTTTTTTTGAGGAACCATGCCAATACCATGACCATCTGGAGTAACAATGTATTTATTTTTAAGCAATTCAAATGAGATCATACTAACAACCATACCTAAACAAGCGGCTAAAAATCCCCATTTAAAATCTGCTGCGTTACCGGTATCACCAAATCCGCCACAAACAAGAGGAGCAATAAATGCTCCTAAATTGATACCCATATAAAAAATTGTAAAGGCTGAATCTACACGCTTATCCCCTTCTGGATATAATTGACCAACCATAGTTGAAATATTTGGTTTGAAAAATCCATTTCCAAAAATCAAAAAGCCTAATCCCAGAAATAACATGGGTTGTGCAAAAGCAATGTTTGAATAATTTGAAGCAGAGATAAACATACACAACTGTCCCAAAGCCATTAATATACCTCCAAATAAAATTGATTTCCTATTACCCCAGTATCTGTCTGCAACATAGCCTCCAACAAGAGGTGTCAGATAAACTAAACCTGTGTAACTACCATATACCTCGGAGGTAAATGCTTTGTCAAAAAGTAAAGCTTTTATCATGTACAAAGTAAAAATAGCGCGCATACCATAGTAGCTGAAACGTTCCCACATTTCGGTAAAAAACAAAAGATATAAACCCTTTGGATGTTTTTGTTGTGTACTCATATTATCAAATAATTTTTTTTAATGTTTGATTGCAATATAAAAGTTGACTTTACAATTACAAGGTTTTGTAGAAACATTTTATTAAGATTGCCCTAAATGAAGAAATTAATTTTATCAACCTGCGCAATTGGAATACTTTCAATACTTAGTGGATGTGATACATTACAAGAATTATCTAAACAAAATGGGCTACCCAATTTCCCTTCTATTCCCAATGTGAATATTCCATTGAGCAATGAAGAGGTGATAAAAGGACTTAAAAGTGCTTTGCATGTGGGCACGGATACATCTATTTCGATCTTAGGTAGAACCAATGGTTATTTTAGTGATGCCTTAATAAAATTAGCATTACCACCCGAAGCACAGCCTATCGTTAATAATATCACAAAAATTCCAGGTGGTCAAAAATTATTAAATGATGCTATTTTGGCTATTAACAGAGCTGCAGAAGATGCCGCACCTCAAGCAAAAACTATTTTTGTGAATGCTATTACAGGAATAAGCATTGCAGATGGATTTAATATTTTAAAAGGAGGAAATAACGCTGCTACTACCTATCTGAAAAACCAAACATACAACCAACTTACAGATGCTTTTGCCCCAAGAATCAGAACATCCCTAAGCAAGCCTTTGGTCTTAGGTATTTCTGCAGAGTCAGCATACAAATCATTAATTGATGGCTATAATACAGCCTCTATGAATGGCCTATTATTCCAACAAATAAAACAAAATTCATTAGCAACCTACACCACACAAAAAGCTTTAGATGGTTTGTTTTTAAAAGTTGCAAATGAAGAGACAAAAATTCGTCAAGATGTTTCTCATAGAATTAATGACATCTTGAAAAGAGTATTTGGTAAATAATATTATAGCTTTTCTAAAATAAAGCGAGTCATTCTATCATATAGGTGCAATCTTGTTTTGCTACCTCCTATACCATGATTTTTGTTGGGATAAAACTCCGAATCATATTTAACGCCTTTCTTTATCATAGCATCAAGCATTTCCACCGTGTTTTGAAAATGCACATTATCGTCCGCAGTACCATGAATGATTAAGTAATTTCCTTTTATTTTCTCAACATGGTTAATGGGTGAATTACTATCATAACTTTCACCATTCTCTTGCGGGATGCGCATATATCTTTCGGTATATATATTATCGTAGTACCTCCAATTGGTAACTGGAGCTACTGATATAGCAGACTTAAACACATCTGCTCCTTTGCTTATAGCCAATCCAGCCATGTATCCACCAAAACTCCATCCCCAAAAACCAATACGACTTGCATCAACATAAGATAATTTGGCTAAGGACTTAGCAACATAGATTTGGTCTTCAATTTCAAATTTACCCAATTGCTGGTAAGT
>RGVD01000202.1 GCA_010027395.1 Bacteroidota bacterium | reverse complement strand
TAATAAATAATAAAACCACTACAGCTAAAATGGAAAGCGATAGTGGTTTTATAATAAATTTAATCATTCAATTTATTTATTACAGAGTAATTCCAATGGCGAAAGTAAAGGTTGTTCCGTATTTTGCTTTGTTAATTACGAGATCTTTATCGGCATTGTAAGACCCGCTTCCATCAATATCACTATACATCATATAATATTGATTTAACAAATCGCTTGCAGTTAATTTTAAAGTTACATTTTTATTGAAAGTATAACTTACTTGAGCATCAATTAAATCACGAGGTACTTCCCAAATATGTAGCTCTTTTCTGCCACCAACATCTCCAATTCTGCGGCCAATGCGATTGTATAATACATTTAAACTCCATTTGCTACTTGGTGGCATAATTAAAATTCCTCCATTAATAGAATAGCCTGATTGCCCTTGCAACGGTCTTTTTGTATCGCTTCCTGCAGTACCAGCTAGGTTCGATAAATCTGCTTCAGATTCTATCAAAGAAGAATTGCAACTCAATGTTAAATACCTAGACCAATGTTTTTCAGGAAAAGATAAGGCTATACCAGGATTTACTTTAAATTCAAGTTCAAATCCTTGACATTTTACATCTGCAATATTTTTAAAAGTTCTTGTACGATTACCTGAACCGAAATCAAATGTGTTTTCTATTGCATTGCTAAAGGTTTTATAAAAGTAAGTAAATGTGAAGACTTGACCTCCATTTGGATAATATTCAAAACGTAAATCATAGTTTTTAATATTGATTGGTTTAAGAGCGGTATCACCATAAGTATTCGAGTTATTAATGAAGTCAAAAAAAGTAAATGGTGCAATCTCTCTGAATTCAGGTCTTACAGTGGTTTTTGAATATGAAAATCTTAAATTGGTTTTTTCTGTGATATTATAAGTAATATTAGCCATTGGAAAGAAATTCTCATATGTATTGTCATAAGTTTTTTCCCTGCCTATTTGAGGGTTGAAAGCAGTTAGTTGTTGATTAAAACTTTCATAACGAATGCCATAGTTTAAACGAAATCTTTTGAACAAATAATGATCTAATGAGATATAGTAGGCTCTTAGTAATGAAGATGCGGTATATTTATCTTGTCCACCAGTAATTTCATTTAGGAAATATCTGTCTTTGCTAATGTTACTATCATTAAAAATGGCGTTTGGAGGGAGAATATCTAAGTCTGGATTAAATTTGCCATTACTCCAACCAAATGCTCTGTTAGAGAATGACCTATTTTTTGTTGAATTGTAAAATCCAACTTTAACAGTAGGTCGAATATTTTTCAATTTAAATTGTCTTGATAAGTCCAAGGCAATTACATTACCATTTTCACTTAATTTATTTGATGTTATACCAGATGAAATTGGGTTAGGGGATCCGAATGGTATTGCCACGCTAAAGTTTGTGTCGTTAGATGAAGTATAGAGAAGTCTTTTTTGATCAGGCATTTCTCTACTTATGTTATTTTGAGACAAAGTAACATTGGATTTTAGTTTTAAAGATGGGATGTAGTTCTCTAGTTTTAATTGACCACTATAAAATGTATTGGATGTGAATTGTCTCGCACTGGCTTTTTCATATGATAACACACCAACTTCATTTTGAATGCCATGTCGGTCAATTAGCAAGTCTTCACCGTTTATGTTTAAAATATTTTTGAATGACACCTTATTGTTTGAATTTAATTTAGTTGCCATGTTAAGCATAATACCTGTTAGGTAGTTTTTCTCATAGCTTTGATCATCATAAGATTTAAATGGTGCCAAATTTGAGCTCTCATATAAATACCTCTGCATATTATATGTTTTGGGTGTGTTGTTTATTGAAACAGAAGCAATAATTCCTGATTCTTTTTTGAAAACCTTGAAGTTGTTACCAAACATAACTTGCATGGCATACCCGGGGGCTTGTGAAGCATTTTCGTTAACACCCCAATTATTTTTAAAAAGTTTGGTATGTTCAACTTGTTTTAAAGTAGTTTGATTCTCTGGTTTTGAATTATCGTCAACTGATGGTAATCCTTTAGGCAGAGCCCTAGTACCATCATCTAAACCTATAAAATCCAATGAACCGCCATTATAATCGCTGTAAGGTTTAAATGTGGTTAATGAATTATATTGTGTTGAAATATTGATGTTGAATATTCTTTTCTCAGGAATATCTTTTGTGGTAACATATACAGCACCTCCACCAAAATCTGCTCTCAATTCAGGAGAGGCTGTTTTGTAAATCACTAAATTATCAATAAGCGCTGATGGAATGATATCGAATGAAAATGCTTTTTTATCAGGCTCTGTGGTAGGTAAGTCTACACCATTAATAAGGGCAATATTATACCTATCAGCAAGTCCTCGTACAACAACAAATTTATTGTCTTGCACTGTTACCCCACTTACCCTTTTTAAGGCATCACCTGTGGTTCTATCGGGAGATCTTTTTATGGCTTCTGAGGATATACCATCAGAAATACTTGCTAAGTTCTTTTGTTGCAAAAGCAATCCACTTGCTGTTTGTCTATCAACCTTAGCTGCTATGACCACTTCCTTTAATTCTTTTGTATCAGGTAAGATTGAAAAACTCAAAACTTTACTTTCATTGGGTTTTAACAATATGTCTTGTTTGCTTTGAGGCTTATATCCAGCATAACTTACTTCAATATCATAAGTTGCAGGCTTAATTCCTTTAATCATGTAATTACCATTTACATCACTAATGGCACCGTAAGCAGTACCTTTAACTCTTACAGTTGCACCAATTATTTCTTCTCCATTTTTTCCATCACTTATTTTACCGCTAATGGTAGCATTTTGTGCTAAAGCTGAATACATAAATAAATGGCAGCTAATTGCTGCCATTATTAAACTGAGTCTCTTGATCATAAATTAATTAAAATTATGTGTTTTTATTTTATTTTTTTGAATGCTAAATATCCTTGATTTGTTTTAAGAATCATTACAAAAAAGCTCATATCACTCATATCTTGAGCAGGGATACTAACTTTTTCTAAACCTATTTCATTTTCTTTTGTACTGTAAAGTATGCTACCTTTAAGATCGTATAATTCAACTTGGTTGATAAGCAATCTATTGTTTTCAGAAATAATATTTAAGTTATTTTCAAAATCGAAGTATGAGATAATATTTGATTTTAAACTCAATTCATTTAAACCTGAGATGATGTTTAAACTATCATTGGTAGTTGCCACTCCATTTTTTGTATAAACAGAAACTTTTGATTTAACTGCAAAAGGTGGAATGGATATTTTAATATTTGTATCAGGATATACGTTAAGGATAGTTGCTTTTACATTACCTATCATTACCGAATCAACATTGTTAAGATTAATACCTTTGATTGTTATTGGATCATTGGTTGTGCCAATTAATGGAAACACACTGAATGCTTGAGGTTTGTATCTGAAATTGTCGCTTGTTGTAAATGTTCCGTTCTTACAAACAATAGTCATCGGAGCATCTGATGGGTTGTAATTAACGATTGCTTTGATACTTGTGCTATTTGACTGTAAAACTTTGAATAATTTGTTTGCAACTATAACTGTGTCAATTCCTTCAAAGTTAGTTCCTGATATGGTTATGGTGTCACCAGCTTTAGCAGGATTTGGAGTGATACTAAGAATATTTGGTAGAATAGTAAATTGTGCACTAGTTGATGAAGAACCAAAACTAGTGTATACCTTAATAAATCCAGATAATTCATTTGCAGGCACAGATATTGTAATTACTGAGTCACCTACATTTGATGTAACTGAAACCTTGCTAGAATTAAATAACACAGAATCCGCTGGAAATAATTTGTTTCCTCTCAATGTTACTGGAGTACCTATATTTCCTTTTGTTGGAGAAAAAGAATAAATTATAGGTGTATTTATAGTTGGCGATTTTGTAGTAGCATTGAATTTTAAAGAAGATGAAGTCAGGAAGTTTTTGGTGCTATCAACTCCATTATAATTGAACACCGAGAAGTAATATTTTGATGATTCATCCAAGCCAATTAATTCAAATGAATTTCCTTTTCCATCATAAACTACTCTGCTGCTATCTGATAATGATTGTGCATTGTTATATGAAGGAGATGCATTGTAAATGTCACCATCATTTGGAATAAAGGTAGGGTTTGAACCTTTTTTTGCTAATATCAAAATGTTTTGTCCGTTTCCGTTACTGCCTATATTAACAGTCATTGAAGTAGTTTGAATATTTGTAACGTTTGCACTATTGGCAATTGTTATCGGTTCAACATAAACTACTTTTGAAGCATTAACTACAAACTTATTTGGATTGGTAATATTGGTACCAGTATTATTAACATAAGCAAATAGAGTTGTTCTCCAAGATTTATAATTTGCATTGAAGGTGTAATTGAATTCAAATTTTGCCAAAAGTGTATCATAATTAACAGTATTGATAACTCTAAATCTTCCAATTCTATTTCCATCATTGGTTGAACTAATTATTTTACCATTACCAGCACCTACTGTTTGACCTGCTATGATTCGAATGGTATTATAAGTTGTATCAAAAACGGCTTTAACAGGGCCACTATTGGGTCTT
>RGVD01000201.1 GCA_010027395.1 Bacteroidota bacterium | reverse complement strand
TTTCGCTTAAGGAGCGAAGTAATATTTTTTGGTTTTCTAGATCTGATTTGGCCTGTTGAAAAACTTTGTCGCTGCTAGCTTTGCTGGCATTCAGTTCTTTTTGACGGTTGTACTCAGCTTCAATAAATTCAAGTTTGGATTTAGCCATCAAATAGTCTTGCTGCAATTGTATAAACTGTGCATCTTCAAGCACTGCCAATACCTCACCTTTATTTACATGCATACCCGGCAAAAGCTTGGTAGACTTAAGATAACCACCTAAAGGAAAGCTTACACTTACCATATTTTGAGGGGGTACTTCAATGACTCCGTTCAGTTTCACAATGCTTGAAATGCTTTTGCTTTCTGCCATTCCACTTACGATGGCTGCGTTTTTAATTTGTTCAGGACTTAATTGAACTGATGTTATTTCGGTTTGTGTTTCAGCCTTTTTTTCTTCAGTTTTAGGTGCACCACAAGATGCTAAAAACAATAAGATTATAATGATATAAGTTTTCATTTTAGTTATTTCCTAATAATTTATCTAAGTTGATTTTTGATTGATTTAAATTTTGTAAAGCATTTAAATATTCGCTTTGGATGCCGATGCTTTGATTGAGCAGCATCGTGAATTGAAGGTAGTCAATATCTCCATTGTTGAATTGTAAATTGGCTGTATTAGCAATGGTTTTAGAGTGATTCAAACCCTTTGAATTATAATAGTCAAAACTACTTTGGTATTTCTTTACTTGCTCTTGCATCACCAAAACATCTGTTTTTAATTTTTGCTGAGTCATACTGAAATCATTTTGAGCTTTTATAAATTGCAGCTTGCTCGCAACTATTCGTGAGGATTGAGATCCAAAGAATAGTGGAATGCCCAATCCCACCATGAGAGATGAAAAACGTTTATCACTGTTGAAATAGGTTTCTTTTCCATCAATGTTTTGTAAGCCAATAATGGTCATGCTATTGTATCCAAACATCAAGTCGGGTAGGAGTTTGTTTCGTTCTGCTTTCCATTTGTATTTGTTGGCATTCAAATAGTGTAGCTCCGATAATAACAAAGGATGCTGACTCAAATTTGAGGTGTCAACATTTGAAATAAGCTTGTACAAATCGCTTGATGCTAATGGCTCGTATGGGACTTTGTCATTCAGCAATTGGTTAAAATGTTTGAGGACAATTTCTACATCGCTGTTAAGCATATTCAATTGGTTATAGATTTGCTGTCTTTGGCTCTCGGCAGTAGTTTTTTCAAGGATATTACTTTCACCAAGTTTCAATTTTAACTGGGCTTTTTGTTCAAACAAGGCATATAAACTATCAGCATATTTTAATAAATTCTGCTTTTTTCTTAACACTAAAATCTCGTAAAACAGCGTTTTGATTTCTGCATTTACTTCAAGTTTTGTAAGTTTAGATTGCGCCTTTGCTGCAAGATAGGAGGCTGCTAAACTTTTTTTATGAGCAGCATATACACTAGGGAATGACAAGTTTTGAGATAGGCCAATTCTGTTATCGTTGTATACGGTATTTATTTGTCCGTATTCAAAACTTGCATTGGTTTTTGGGGCATCAAACCAAGTCTTTTTTAAACTTTCATTGCTTTGTTCGTTTAATAATGCACCTTGAATTTGGTAATTATTCTTTTCGGCAATACTCAATGCTTGTTCTAAGCTGGCAGTCTGTTTAGTTGTTTGTGCAATGTTTGTTGAACTTAAAAACAACAAAGAAATAAGCAAGATAAGAGGAGTAATACTCACTTTGGTTTTCTTACTCTTGTTTTCAAACATCACATACAATACAGGTAAAACCAATAAGGTTAATAATGTAGCGGATATCAATCCACCCATGACAACGGTTGCCAATGGTCTTTGTACTTCTGCACCAGCACCATTGCTTATTGCCATAGGTAAGAAGCCTAATGAGGCCACAGCAGCAGTCATCAAAACTGGTCTTAATCTGATTTTAGTGCCTGTAAAAACTATATCAATCACATCCTGCATGCCCTCTTTTTTGAGTCGGTTAAATTCTGAAATCAATACTATACCATTTAATACTGCCACACCAAAGAGTGCAATAAATCCGACTCCTGCGGAGATGCTAAAAGGCATTTGTCTTAGCCAAAGGGCAATGATTCCACCGATAGCAGAAAGCGGAATAGCGGTGAAAATAAGAAGTCCCACACCTAATGAATTAAAGGCAAAATAGAGCATCATAAAAATAAGTAATAAAGCAATAGGCACAGCAATGCTTAATCGTTGCTTGGCTGCTTGTAAATTTTCAAAAGCACCACCATAGGTCACATAATATCCTGCAGGGAATTTTATTTCTTTATCTACTAAGGATTGTAATTCTTTTACCACGGTTTGCACATCTTTTTCACGTACATTAAAACCAACAATAATTCTGCGTTTGGCTTCTTCACGTTGGATCTGATTAGGTCCTTCAATTTCATCCACCTCTGCTACTTGGTATAAAGGAATTTGAGTCCCATTATTTGTTGTTATGAGCAAGTTTTGGACATCAGATAAGCTTTTTCTTTGTTCATTTTCAAGCCTTACAACTAGGTCAAATCTTTTTTCTCCTTCATATACCTGACCTGTCACAGCCCCTGCAAAAGCAGCATTCACGGTATTGTTTATTTCCGAAATGTTTAACCCATATTTTGCCATTATATCACGATTGTATTTAATAACAATTTGTGGCATACCTGTTACGGTTTCCACGTATAGATCCTTTGCACCTTCTACTTTTTTTGTAATCTCACCAAGCATCTCAGCATAATGTGCCAAGGTGTCAAGGTTTTCGCCAAATATTTTACATACCACATCCTGCTTGGCACCAGTCATTAATTCATTAAATCGCATTTGAACAGGGTACTGAAAACTAACAGTTATTCCAGGAATCTTTGCTACTTCAGCACTCATTTTTTCAGCCAAATCATCAAAGGTTTTGGCTGAAGTCCATTCATGTTTATCTTTCAGGATAATCATCATATCACTTGCCTCTAATGGCATAGGATCTGTTGGAATTTCACCACTTCCAATCTTGGTTACTATTTTGATGATTTCTGGGAATTTAGCTAATAGTAATTTTGATGTTTGTTGCGTTGTTTGAATACTTGTATTTAGGCTACTCCCAGTTAATACGCGTGTTTCAACTGCAAAATCTCCCTCTTCAAGCTTGGGAATAAACTCTCCTCCCATATTGCTTAAAATGAATGAAGCTACAGTAAATAATCCAAAGGCTACAAACAACACCATCTTTTTATATTGTAATATTTTCTCTAGAGTATTTCTGTAGGCATTTTCAATCTTTTCCATTAGCTTATCTGAAAAGGTAGCTTTAAAACTAATCTTTTTGCTGATGAATAAGGCCGTCATCATCGGCACATAGGTTAACGATAAGATGAAAGCTCCTAGAATGGCAAATGCCACGGTTTGTGCCATTGGACCAAACATTTTCCCTTCAATTCCTTCAAGCGACAAAATAGGCAAGTAAACAATCAAAATAATCACTTGTCCGAAGGCTGCAGCATTCATCATTCTTGAGGAAGATTCATTCACTTCATTATCCATATCTTCTTGTGAAATTGAACTCATGCCTACAAATTGTTTTGAATGAGCCAAACGATGTAAAACTGCCTCGACTATAATAACTGCCCCATCTACAATTAATCCAAAATCCAATGCGCCAAGACTCATCAAATTACCACTAACACCAAACAAATTCATCATTATAATGGCAAATAGCATAGCTAATGGAATAACAGAAGCTACTATAAAACCTGCTCTGATATTACCTAGGAACAAGACCAGCACACATAATACGATGAGTGCACCTTCTAATAGATTTTGCTCAACTGTTCCAATAGCATTGTTAACCATTTTACTCCTATCTAAGAAAGGTTCTATTTCAACACCCTCTGGAAGTATTTTTCTTATTTGTTCTATTTTATCTTTTACTTTTTTAATAACAACAGATGAGTTCTCTCCTTTAAGCATCATTACAATTGCACCTGCTACTTCACCTTCACCATTATAGCACATGGCACCATATCTTGTAGCTATCCCTGTTCTGATTTCGGCCACATCTCTAATAAGAATGGGCATTCTATTTGTATTACTTTTTACAACAATCTTTTCAATATCCTCCTTGTTGCCCACTAATCCCTCGCTTCTGATATATAAAACTGTTGGTCCTTTTTCAATATAAGCCCCTCCTGTATTTTGATTGTTGTTTTCTAGTGCTTTAAAAACATCACTTATACTAATATTAAATGATTTCAACTTATTAGGATTCACTGCTACTTCAAATTGTTTTAAAGCACCACCAAAGGTGGAAACATCCGCAACACCCTCAGTACCTATGAGCCTTCTTCTTACTGTCCAATCTTGTATGGTTCTTAAATCACTTAAAGAGTATTTGTTTTCATAACCTTTTTTAGCTTTGATAACATATTGGTAAATTTCACCTAAACCTGTAGTAACAGGCGCTAACGTAGGAGTGCCAAGTCTCTGTGGTATTTGGGATTGCAGTAATAACAACCTCTCTGAAACTTGCTGTCTTGCCCAATAAATATCTACTTTATCATTAAAAACAATGGTTACAAGGGATAATCCAAATCTAGAGAAAC
>RGVD01000021.1 GCA_010027395.1 Bacteroidota bacterium | reverse complement strand
TACAAGATGAATCTGTTAATTAAATCAATATAAACATGCATACAATTAAATTATTGATGTAAATGAAGTTGATTGTTTGGTTTATGCACTGTATTTTAGATAAATTAGATTTTCAGATACCATTATTCGATGGTTTGAAATTAAAAAGAGCCTCATGAAAAATTCATGAGGCTCTTCCTCTTTATTATAAAATATTTAAACTATTCTTTTATTAAATTATGGTTTAACACTTTTTCATTAGCTACAATTTGTATGGTGTAAACTCCATTATTTAAGCTACTAATATTGATGATGTTTTTACCATTATTAAGAGGTAATTGCATTATCAATTGTCCTAAAAGGTTGTATAAGCTCATGCTTCCTTTGCCAGTTATGTCAATGGTTACATCTCCTTTAGCAGGGTTAGGATATACCATCAATTGTTCAGATTCTAATTGTTTAATTCCAGAACCACCAACACTTACTTTTAACCAAATGCTATCAAATATACATTTACCATCACTCACCAAAAATAAGGCTGAATCCTTACCATTAAAATTACTTTTTGGGTTAAATAATACAATACCGTTTTGATAGCTGAATGTATTGAAAGGAGTATTTAATAAAGTTACACTTGCATAAGCAGGTACTACTAAATCGAATGTTGTAGAATTGCCTGTAGTTGTTAATTTACTAATAACATTATTGGTTAAAATTTTATTAGGATGAATTGTTACATTGACTGAATCTTTTACAGAACAGCTATTTATGGTATTGCTTATATACAATTTTAAATCTGCAACGGCACTATTGATTTGATAACTTGGACCATTAGCCAAAATATTGTTATCAATATCAGTCCAAGTAATGGTGCCAGTATTGCTTAAAGTAAATACCGCATTGCTGTTTTTACAAAGTATTGTGTCTTTAGCAAAAGTAATACTAGGCTTTTGTGTATTTACAATCACATAAATGCTATCTGTTATAAGTTCACTATTTAAATTAGTATAATTAACTTTATACCATGAAGATTGGGTGGGGGTATAGCTTACCGAATCCGCAGTTACTTCACTGCTTCCATCTATCCATTTAAAGTTACTTCCGTATGTTGCATCAGATTTTAAAGTAATTTTACTTCCTGCACAAATACGAGGGTATGTAACTTCTAGATAAATGTGGGCGCTATCGTTAGTTTTATCATTGTTCATGGCAGATACCATCATGGAGTCCATACCTACCCAAAACATAGAAGGTTTTCTAATACTCAAAGTGCCTGAAATGCTATCAATATTCGCACTTAAGATATTTCCATTTTTAACTTTAGCTTTAAATTCCAAAGGACTGTAGGCTGAATCAATTACAAATTTGCTTAACTCAATAGCACTAAATGGTTTGTCGGTGGTAATTGAGTTTTTATAATTTGAGGCAATTTTTATGTTTGATAATTTTCTAAGTTGAACTCCACTTATTTTAACTAAGCCAATTGAATTGTTTCTAAGGGCATTTACTTGGAAATTAATACGAGTTGCTCTTGGGTCAATATAAACCTTGCTAGTCACTTCTTGCCAATCTTGAGTATTGGCTGCAAGGTTTATATATTTAGCTGGAACTGGTAACTCAGGAAAATTAATTGAAATTCTTAAAGAGTCAGTTGGATTGCTGCCTTTTGAATATACAGATAATCTGTTCCAACCTTTTTCTGCCCCCCCTAATAAGTTAATAGAATAAAAAGAGCCGCTACTGTTCCTTGACATTGATTTTCCGCGACTTCTAGCTACTCCATCTGTACTATCAAAAGTAGCAAAAGGCCCGGTGTATCCATCAGGAATACCATTGAAATTTAAGTCTGTATATAATTCAGGAATAATATTAACGTATGGATTAGGTGTGCTATCAAACATAATACTTGCCCATTTATTGGTATTTCTCACAGGAATATTGTTTGTTTGACACCATGCTAAAAGGCTATCAGTCCTGCCTAAGTATGCATCCCAACCACCTACTGGGTTAAAAAAGTGACTAAGTGTGAAACTATTGGTATGTTTGGCAGAGTTATCTGCAACAATGTTAATTAAGGATTGGAAATAATTTGACTCATCATTTATATCTAGATTCTGCAATGCAAATCGTTTATTTTTTAATGAATCAACTTCATTGTACATTTTGAAAGAAGGATTTGGGTAGGTTGCACCTGCCGTAAAGCCATATTCATATCCCATCAATTCTTTTACTTCTTGTTTATTCAATTGAGCGCATGGTCCTCCGGGTTGTATCCATGTTTTGGGTCTAGGTAGGCCTAAAGAGTCATATACGTATTGAGTTCTTTCAACCAATAGCTTCAGGGCATCTCTGGTCATTTTGATATCCGTATTTGTTAGTTTATGAAAAGGAATTCCTTTCAATGTATCAAGTTTTACTGCCTCTTGCCAATAATTATTTATAAGCACAGTATCAGGGTCGTTTTGATTTTTATTTTGAAGGGTATTAAAGGTACACACCAAATTCAATGTGGGGAAATATAGATTTGAAATACTAATAGGGCTTGAAAAATTCTTAAATTCACCATTGCTTTGGCTTATAACTGTATTTCCATAAACATCCACTAACCCTTCGTTTATAGTGGTTCCTGTGATTACTGAATCGATACTTAAACACACCCTATTTTGTACATTGTTAATGTGATCTACCCCTTTTTTGCCTCTAAAAAACAAGGTATCACTTTTTTGATTTGAGGCAAATGCAATTTATGCTGTGGTGCCACTTGGTGTGTGATCCATAAGCTCATGCCCACTTGCTACTAGCTCTTTCAATGCATTTACACCAGCTGTATCCGTTAAAAACCTCTGGGCATCAATACCTAATGAAAATTTGAAACCATATTTGTTAAAAACTCTGTTATAATCTCTCCATTTAACCGCACCTTGATGATCATCCACACGAAAACAAAGTCCACCCACTTTGTTGTATACATTTTGGCTGAAAGCACTAGAAATTATTAGGATTTTGATCGCTGATAATAGGTATTTTTCCATGCTACTAAATTAAGTAGTCATGGGATTTCTAATAAACATAAATAGAATCTTTATTAACACTTTAATTGTATAGTATAAAAATAAAAACAAAAAAAGCCACTAAAAATGTGGCTTTTGTAAATATTGTTTAATTAAAAGTTATTCAGCTTTTGTGAATGACCTGGAAATGGTTCTACCATCGTCTTTAAAACGTAAGAAGTAAACACCATTTTGCAAATCGCTAATATCGATGTTAGACTCGTTTGTTGAATGAATAATACTTTTTAATCGCAAGCCTAAAACATTGTAAATATCAATCTGAATAGGTTCTTTGGTATTGTATTTTAAAACAATATTGTCTTTTGCTGGATTTGGGTAAAAAGACAATTCTTTGCTTTTTGCTACTTCTTTCACTGCAGCTGCCCAACCCCTTACATCAACTGCTAAGGTATCTTTGTTAGCAGAATTTCTTACACTTTTAAACATGATTTTTACATTTGCAGTGCCTGGATTAAATGGCGCAGTGCCTGTTGAAAAATCTAATTTTATTGAACCATTTTTACCGTTGCCCATTGTAAAAGAGTAGTTTTCGTTGGCATTCACAGCACCATAACAATTGATAGGATCACAAATGCTCAAATCGCCCCAACCATTTGGTTTAGTGAAGTTCAAAACTGTCCAAGAAAAAACAGTATCATTAGGGTCGGTTGAAGTATTAGTAAATGCTGTTTTTACTTCAATAATTGAATTGCTTAAAAAACCACCAGTAGATATAACTCTTGGATTTATTGTAAAGCTTTGCGATAAAACCCTAGAAGCTAATGCAGCTACAAATAAACTTAGTATAATTATTTTTTTCATATTGTGAGGATTGCAAAATTTAAACCAAATTTGCCAAGGCAGATTCAAATTAAAATTCTATTCTTCTGCAAACATATAAAAAACTTGTTCATAAATAAAGATTTAATCAAAAAAATTACATGGAAGTTATAATAATCAATGGGCCGAATTTGAATTTATTGGGAAAAAGAGAAACTGATATTTATGGTAAAATAGGTTTTGATGATTTTTTACAACAATTGAGAGATGAAAATAAAGCGCATCACATCACTTATTTTCAGAGTAATATTGAAGGTGAATTGATAAACAAAATTCAAGAAATGGGTTTTAAATGTGATGGTATCATCTTAAATTCTGCTGGATATTCCCACACTTCCGTTGCCATAGCAGATGCTATAAGAGCAGTAAAAGCCCCTGTGGTTGAAGTGCATATTTCCAATGTTTTTAGTCGGGAAAATTACAGGCAAACTCTTTTGACAGCCTCAGCCTGCGTTGGTTCGATTAGTGGATTAGGACTTTATGGCTACAAATTGGCACTTGATTTTTTGCTACATCAAAAAAGCTCAGAATAATACCTAACTTTTTTAACAAAGTGCTGATAAACGATGCTTCCTGAGAAGGTTCCTTTCAAATCATAAGTTTTAATTTGTAATTGTGCTTCTTTGCGCAAACTAATCCACTTCCCTAAATTAAAGAAAAAGTCGGCATGAGCCCTATGAATGGCCCAACTGTGCAGAGGCAAGCCATTCATTAAAAAGAAAATAGAACTTAATAAATCTAAACAAGACCTTATTGGAATAAGCCAAATAAGTTTGGAAACTGGCAAGTTTTTAAACAACATGCAAAGAGAGTTTTTAAAATTCAAATAGGTTTTTTGAGGGCTTTGTTTGCTGAGTGTTCCTCCACCTACATGATAGACTTCTGACGTAGGAACTGCCATTATTCTGTATCCTCTTTGCTGTAATCTCCAGCACATATCTACCTCTTCCATGTGTGCAAAAAAATGTTTATCAAAACCGCCTACTTCATGAAATGCTTCTGCTCTTATAAATAAACATGCTCCAGATGCCCAAAATATTTCAGTAGTCTCTTGGTATTGATGTCTACAAAATACATAACCAAGGCTGTCCATCATGCCACCAGCAGCGCCTGCATATTCAAACATATCTTTGTGGTGATATTGTAACAACTTAGGCTGGCAAGCTGCAATAGTGCTGTCTTTCTGCATTTCTGCTATCACAGGTTCTACCCATCCTGGAGTCACTTCAATGTCGTTGTTGATTAACACATAATAGTCGGCTTTCACATGCTTAAGTGCTTCGTTGTAGCCACCTGCATAGCCATAGTTTTTATCAAGCCTAATGATTTTAACACTAGGGTGGTGAGCTTCTAAAAAAGGAATAGTATCATCAGTAGAGGCATTGTCGGCCACATACACCTCCAAATTGGGGTAGGTAGATGCCATTAAAAATGGTAAAAACTGCTCAAGCAATTTGCATCTGTTCCAATGGATTATGACTGCGGCTACTTTGGGTTGATGCATTTATTCTTTGTCTTTTCTATTATTGTTTTTCTTGTATGGCATGAAAATAAAATTGGCCCCATCAGGTCTTACAAAAAGAATACACATAAATTTACGTGGGTCTTTGTAGGTCTGTTTGAAATCGTTTTCCTTATCGGCCGCAATAAGCTTTTTTTCTAGCAATTCTTCAATAGTGGTGGCATTAATACTATAATCCCTAGCATATTCTTTATGGTCCAAAACCATTTCACCTAGCTTCACTTCATGCTGATGAGCTACAAACACTGGGAACTTGCTAAACCCCTCAGCCATAATATCAACAGCCAATTCTTTCAACAAATCGTTGTAAAAATCTAAATCGTCATTAAGTGTATCAAGTAGTTTTTTTAATACTTCTTCGTTTGTCATCAATTATTTTTTTGATTTGGCAGCTTGCAGGCAAATATATAGGTCTAAAATGGAATATCTCTCAATTCGATTATTCTGAATTAATTTTTTAACCTCAACAAAGCAATATTTTCAACATGGTGGGTATGCGGAAACATATCTACGGGCTGCACTTTCACCACATCATACATATCTGAAAGCATGGCAATATCCCTGGCTTGTGTGCTTGGGTTGCAACTTACATACACAATCTTTTCGGCAAGCATTTCTTTTATTTTATTCACCACATCTTCATGCATGCCTGCACGAGGTGGGTCGGTTATGATCACATCTGCCTTGCCATGTTTGGCTATCAGATCATCATTCAACACATCTTTCATATCACCTGCATAAAAGTGGGTATTGGTAATATTATTCAAACCCGCATTCACCTTGGCATCTTCAATGGCAGCCTCCACCGATTCAATACCAATCACTGACTTGGCTTTTCTTGCCACGAAATTGGCAATACTACCAACTCCTGTGTATAAATCATACACCGTTTCTTCACCCGTTAATCCTGCAAAGTCGCGGGTATGACTATAAAGTGTCAGGGTTTGTTCGATATTGGTTTGAAAAAACGATTTGGGTTGGATATGAAAGGTTAAAGCTTCTAGTTTTTCTATGATGTATTCTCTGCCTGCAAACACATGCACATCCAAATCGTAAATGGTATCGTTGCGTTTGTCGTTAATGATATAAAGCAATGATGTCAATTGAGGGAAAGATTCCTTCACATGTTGCATCATTTTTTGAATATCATCGGCATTGTTTTCTTTAAAAACAATAATCACCATCCATTCGCCAAGGCTTGTATTTCTTACAAACATTGAGCGCAGAAAACCCTCTTGTGAGCGGGCATTGAAAAATGTAAAGCCATTGGCTACTGCAAAATCCTTCACACAGTGTCTGATTTTGTTTTGCAAATCATCCATCAGATAGCATGTATCAACATCCAAAATTTTATCAAACCTGCCAGGAATATGAAAGCCAACACCCGCATGCTCGTGGGCAGCCATATTTTCTTTATCACCCATGCTATCAAGCCATTTTCGGTCGGTAAACGAAAACTCGAGTTTGTTTCTATAATGGGTTATGTTTTTAGGTCCAACTATACTTTGCAGCTCCGGAAAAGGAAATTTTCCAATACGCTCAAAAGCATCATGCACTTGCTGTTGTTTAAATTTTAGTTGGGCCTCATAGCTAAGGTGTTGCCATTTGCAACCCCCACACAATCCAAAATGCGAGCAAAAAGGATCAACCCTATCAACTGATTTTTCTTTTATTTCAATAATGGTAGCATTGCAATAGCTCTGTTTTTTCTCATGAATTTTTAAGTCAACCACATCGCCAGGAGCGCCAAAATCCATAAAGATTACTTTACCTTCGTGCCTTGCCAATGCTTTTCCTTCAGCACCTGCAGCCTCAATAGAAATGTCGTTTAAGAATATTGGATTTTGTCTGTTTACTTTGCGTTTCCCCATGTCTGTTTTATAAAAGTGGACGAAGGTAAAGAAAATGCTGTCTTAGATGATATAAAAAAAAATAAGCATTGTATTTATAAATTCTTATTTTCGCAGGCTTAAATTTAAAAAAGCCTTGAGGTCGAAAGAATACATGATTGAGTTTCCAAAGCTTAGAGCGGGTGCAAACCAATTTGAGTTTAAGGTTGATGAAAAGTTTTTGTCTGATTATGAGTATTCGCCTGTAAAACAGGCAGATGTTGATATAAAGCTAAATCTTTTCAAGACCGAAAACATGTTAGATCTTGATTTTATTTTGAGTGGCTCAGCCAATGTGGTTTGCGATACTTGTTTAGCCGCAGTGGATATGCCCATCAGCCATGAATTTAAGCTTGTTATTAAATTTAGTGATTCGGAAAACCTTGCAGATGATGAGATTATATATCTGAACCGTGGGGAGCATGAATACGATTTGAAACAGTATTTGTATGAAAGTTTTGTAGTGGCCATTCCAACTAAAAAGGGTTGTGATGAAGTGCCTGAGCCAAAGCCTTGTAACAAAGATGTTTTAGGCAAAATAGGTTTAATAACACATGTTGATGAAACCGATGAGGAGAATGGTGAAAAAGATACCGACCCTCGTTGGGATAAATTAAAGAATATATTTAATAATAACTAATACAATAAAAGAAGTACTACTATGCCAAATCCAAAACGAAAAATTTCGAAATCGCGCAGAGACAAAAGACGTACACACTACAAAGGTGCTGTTCCAACATTATCAGTTGATCCAAATTCTGGTGAAGTTCATTTACGTCACCGTGTTACAGCTGATGGTTTTTATCGCGGAAAACAAGTTTTCCCTGATATGAAAAAAGATATATAACACAGAACTTAACAAGTTCTTCTTTCAACTATATTTAGTATGAGAATAGGTTTTGATATTATGGGTGGCGACTTTGCTCCCAAAGAAGCCATAGCAGGCGCCATTTTGGCTTTACAAGAAATTGGGCCAAATGACAAAATCGTATTGATTGGTGATAGTGAGCAAGCTTCCAACATGCTCAAATCTAATGGGATTAGTGATGATCGATTTGAAATTGTTCACACTACTGAGGTGATTGGAATGGGTGAACACCCAACTAAAGCCATTTCTCAAAAGAAAAATTCAAGCATTGCAGTGGGATTTGGCATGTTGTCAAAAAAACAAATTGATGGCTTTGTTAGTGCTGGAAATACAGGCGCTATGCTTGTAGGTTCAATGTTTTCAATCAAGCCTATTGAAGGGGTTATTAGACCTACCATCACCGCCATGGTTCCCAAACTAAATGGTAAGTTTGCACTTGTTTTAGATGTAGGCGCTAATGCCGATTGTAAGCCTGATGTGTTGTATCAATTTGCTGTTTTAGGTAGTTTGATGATGAAACATGTTTACGGTTACAGCGATCCAAAAGTCGGTCTATTGAGTATAGGTGAAGAGAAAGAGAAAGGTAATTTGGTTACCGTTTCTGCTCATCAATTGATGGAAGAATCTGAAGATTTTCATTTTATCGGAAATGTGGAAGGTAGAGACTTTATGAGTGATAAGTGTGATGTAATTGTATGCGAAGGGTTTACAGGAAATATTGTTCTTAAAACTTTTGAGTCATTCTACTACATCATGAAAAAACGCGGTATCCAAGATGAGTTTATGGAAAGATTCAATTACGAAAATTTTGGTGGCACCCCAATTTTGGGTGTTAATGCCCCAGTTATTATCGGACATGGAATTTCTAATGCTAAAGCATTCAAAAACATGATACTTTCTGCCAGAGATGTGATTAATTCTGATCTAATTTCAGTTGTTAGAGATTCATTCAGTAAATTAGTGCCTGTGCAATAATTTCAAAAAATATTAATTTGATCGAACGCCCCTCTATGGGGTGTTTTATTTTTTTACATCATTGAACATTGGCTTGGGTAGAGATTTTTGCACAAGCATAATATTATTTAAAATGACTAAAATATCAGCAGCTATTACAGCAGTTGGCGGATATGTTCCGCCCGATGTGCTAAGTAATTTGGACCTTGAAAAAATGGTGGATACCAATGACGAGTGGATTCTCTCTCGAACGGGTATTAAAGAACGCAGAATTTTGAAAGGTGAAGGATTGGCAACATCTGATATGGCTGTTGAAGCCGTTAGTGAACTATTAAGAAAAAGAGGAATTACTGCCAACGATCTTGATTTAATCATATTTTGTACGATTACTGGAGATAAAATTTTCCCATCATCTGCGTGTATATTGGCTGATAAAATTGGTGCAAAAAACGCATTTGGTTATGATTTATCCGCTGCGTGTTCGGGATTTTTATTTGGCTTAGAGACAGCTACCCGCTTTATTGAAAGTGGAAGATACAAAAATGTACTTCTAATTGGTGGTGATAAAATGTCATCCATAATTGATTATACAGACAGAAACACATGTATTATTTTTGGTGATGGATTGGGATGTGTGTTGTTAGAACCCACTGAAGATGATAACATTGGTATCATTGATTCTGTATTGAAGATTGATGGGAGTGGCCGTAATTACTTATACCAAAAAGCAGGAGGATCTCAGTATCCACCTACACATGAAACCATTGACGCACGTGAACATTTTGTTTATCAAGATGGCAAAACTGTATTTAAATTTGCTGTAACAGGCATGGCTGATGTATCGGCACAGATTATGGAGCGTAACAATTTAACTGCTGATGATATTGCTTGGTTGGTTCCTCATCAAGCCAATCTTAGAATAATTGATGCCACAGCAGAAAGAATGGGTTTGGGCAAAGATAAAGTGATGATAAACATTGATCATTTTGGCAATACGACCAATGGTACCTTGCCTCTTCTTTTATGGGAGTGGGAAAAGAAACTTAAAAAGGGCGATAATCTAGTCTTGGCAGCCTTTGGCGGTGGTTTTACTTGGGGGGCAATTTATATCAAATGGGCATATAATTCATAAGCATTTATTTCTACTGATTTACAATAGAATAAGCCAAAAAATATAAATAATATTGAAATTTAATCTTAAAAAAATACATTTACAAGTCGTTTAAAACCGAAAGAAAAACATGGAATTAAAAGAAATAAAAGAGCTAATTAAATTAGTATCTGAATCTGATGTATCAGAAGTAGAAGTAGAACGCGGTGATTTTAAAGTTTCTATCAAAAAGGTAGAAGAAAAAACCACCATTATTCAACAAGCGGCTGCTCCGACAGTTCAGGCTTATGTGCCTGCTGCTCCTGTTGCTTCAGCACCTGCTGCACCAGCAGCACCTGTTCATACACCAGCTGCAAGCAATTTAATTACAATTAAATCGCCAATGATTGGTACTTATTACAAAACGCCTTCTCCTGATAAACCAGCATTTGTAAATGTGGGTGACGAAATAAAAGTAGGACAAGTATTATGTATTGTGGAGGCCATGAAATTGTTCAACGAAATCGAATCTGAAGTAGCAGGTCGTATCGTTAAAATATTGGTTGAAAACTCATCTCCAGTTGAATATGATCAGCCATTGTTCTTGGTTGAGCCTATTTAATTAGTAAATTGAAAATTAGGTAATTTTCCAATTTTTTATTTTCCAAATCATATAACATGTTTAAAAAAATACTAATTGCTAATAGGGGCGAGATTGCTTTACGTATTATTCGTACTGCTCGCGAAATGGGTATCAAAACCGTTGCTGTATACTCTACTGCAGACAAAGATAGTTTGCATGTGAGGTTTGCAGATGAAGCGGTTTGTATTGGTCCCCCTCCTTCAGCTCAATCCTATTTAAATATTCCAAGCATTATAGCAGCAGCCGAAATAACCAACGCGGATGCTATTCACCCAGGTTATGGCTTCCTTTCTGAAAATGCTAAATTTTCACAAGTTTGCCGTGATCATGGTATCAAGTTTATTGGTGCTAGCCCTGAGATGATTAATTCAATGGGAGATAAGGCCAATGCAAAAGATACCATGAAAAAAGCAGGGGTTCCTGTTATTCCGGGTTCTGACGGCTTACTAGATAGTTTCCAAGATGGTATAAAACTAGCTGAAGAAATTGGCTACCCAGTTATCATCAAAGCTACTGCCGGTGGTGGTGGGCGTGGTATGCGTATCATTTGGAACTCTGAGGAGTTTGAAAAACAATGGGACAGCGCCAAGCAAGAATCAAAAGCTGCCTTTGGTAACGATGGTATCTATATGGAAAAATATGTACAAGAGCCACGTCATATCGAAATACAGTTAGCAGGCGACCAATACGGAAAAGTTTGTCACCTTAGCGAAAGAGATTGTTCTATACAACGCAGGCACCAAAAATTGGTTGAAGAAGCTCCATCTCCATTTGTAACTCCTGAGTTGCGCGAGAAAATGGGTGAGGCAGCCAAAAAAGGTGCAATGGCCATTGGATACGAAGGTCTGGGAACCATTGAATTTTTGGTTGACAAAGACCGTAACTTCTATTTTATGGAAATGAACACCCGTATTCAGGTAGAGCATCCAGTAACCGAAGAGGTAATAAACTATGACCTTGTTAAAGAACAAATTCTTATAGCATCAGGCGTGCCTATTAGTGGTAAGGATTATTATCCAACCAAACACTCTATCGAGGTGCGTATTAATGCTGAAGATCCTTATAATAATTTCAGACCAACTCCAGGTAGAATAGATTATCTGCATAAGCCAGGTGGACCGGGTGTTCGTGTAGATACTCATATCTATGCAGGTTATACCATCCCATCAAACTATGATAGTATGATTGCTAAGATGATTGTAAGTGCGCAAACACGTGAAGAAGCCATTATTAAAATGGAAAGAGCATTAGGTGAGTTTATTATTGAAGGGCCGGGTTTAAAAACCACAAGCTGTCTCCACAAAAGGCAGCTTTTTTTATTTCCTTTTTAAAATACAATTGAATAAATTTTTGGATAGTTATTAAATTATTTTGATTCAAACGAAAGAAATAACTTGATGATGCATAATCATAATCTTTTACGGCATTTTTTCTCATTCAGTATCCAATAGCCAAATTTATCAAAGCAGTAATTTCACTTGCTCTATTATATAACATAAAGTGTCCGCCTCCCTTAATCAATGTTGCATCCTTGATATATTTTAATGGAAAAATTCGGTCATCGTCTCCATGTAAATGCAATAAAGATGAATGCTGTGACTCATTTTCCCAAGTAAGAATTTGCTCAATAGCCCAAACCATAAAAAGTATATCTGTATCTTCAATAATTTTTCTCAATAAGTCTGATTCAGATTTTGTTTTTATGCTAAAATAATAATCTGAACTCAAATGATTGAGATGTTTTAAAATGTTACTAGGAACTATCCTATTTAGTTTTAGTCTTCTTGCCAGTTTGATAGACCAACTGTATTCCGAAGGAGATTTGACACTTGAAATGATGATTACCTTCTGAACTTTTATTAACTTAGAAATTTCTTGGGCCACAATGCCACCAAAAGAAACACCAATCAAGTAAACGGGTTTACTTTGATCAATTTGCTGCAACAATCGATTACAATATGCTTTTAATGGTTCTTTTTCATTAGGCGGAATCCATTTTATAAATACTTGCTTAACCCTTTGCAATTGAAGCTTAGCAAATACCCGCTCATCCGCACCTAAGCCGCTTATAAAATATACAGTTTTCACTTTTAATAATGCTTGATTATTATTTTTTTGATTTTCGAACATAAAAAATCTTTTATATATCACAACAAATAAGGTTTCGCATTTTCGCTTCTCCTTCCTATATCAACACATTGTTGAAATAAGCATTTCAGTAGCTGAAGCAAGGGGCTTATTTTCGCATTTGATTATGAAAGTGATAGAAACATACGGATTAATTTTGTTTATTGTATTGGTTTTATCAGCTGTTATTCAGTTGTATTACTACATTTTTGTTTTTGGCAAATTTGCTTTCTACAAGCCTGTTGTAGGAACGCAAAACAAGTCTGAAGAACCTGTTTCTATAATTATTGCTGCCCGAAACGAATATGCCAACCTTGAAAAAAGCCTAAAATCCATTCTAGAGCAAGATTATCCTAATTATGAAGTAATTGTTGTAAATGATTGTAGTTGGGACGATAGTCAAAAGCTTCTTGAATACTACCAAGAAGTATATTTTCATCTTAAAATCTGTCAACTTATAGAGCAAGAAAAATACCCTACAGGAAAAAAGTTTGCTTTAACCATGGGAATAAAAGCGGCCAAAAACAATAAGTTGTTATTTACGGATGCTGATTGTGCTCCCGCGAGCAATCAATGGCTGCGCTTGATGCAAGAGCAATTTACCACTGGCAAAGAAATCGTTTTGGGATTTTCACCCTACAAAGGCTTTGGCTCGCTTTTAAGTATGTTTATTCAATACGAAAGTGGTATCACAGCCATAGCTTATTTTTCAGCAGCCATTGCCAATCGACCTTTTATGGGTGTGGGAAGAAACTTAGGATATACCAAAGATTTATTTTTCAAAAACAAAGGCTTTGCCTCCCATCAACATATTTTGAGTGGCGATGATGATTTGTTTGTGAATGAAACAGCAACTAGTACCAATGTTTCGATACAAACTAACCCTAATAGTTTTGTTTACACTGAAGCAAAAAAAACCTATACAAGTTGGTCACGTCAAAAAGCTCGCCATGTGAGCACAGGCAAATACTACAAGGCCAATGATAAGTTCTTTCTAGGATTATACTATGCTAGTTTAATGTTTTTTTATCCTGCATTTGCGTGGCTATTGGTTTTGCAAATTCAATGGCAAGTGCCATTAGGAGTATTTGGTGTTCGATTCTTGGTTCAAATGATTATTATGTATTTTGCTTTGAAGAAACTAAAATACGTTCACATACTCTGGTTATTACCAGTGCTAGATGTAATCTATCTATTCTATATTGTTATCTTTGGCACTCGAGGATTATTAACTCGTAAACAAAAAAACTGGTAATGGATATTGATATCATCAAAAAATACTTCCCTTCACTTACTGAAAAACAAGTTGATCAGTTCACCATCTTGTATGATTTGTATCTAGATTGGAACGAAAAGATAAACGTAATATCTCGCAAGGACATCGATTCACTATATGAAAAGCATGTTCTGCATAGCCTTGCCATTGCTAAATTTGTTGACTTTAAACCCAAAACCAAAATATTAGATGTTGGCACAGGTGGCGGATTTCCGGGGATTCCATTGGCTATATTTTTTCCTGAATGTCACTTTACCTTGGTTGATTCGATTGCTAAAAAAGTCCATGTGGCAGAAGATATTTCTGAAAACATTGGTTTAACCAATACCGATTTTGTTATTGGTAGAGTTGAAATGTTGAAAGAGAAATTTGATTTCGTAGTAAGCAGAGCGGTAGCTCCCATGGATAAAATATATCGCTGGACTCAAAGCTATATCAAGCCTGAAGGAATTAACTCTAAGTTTAATGGCTATCTGCTACTTAAGGGTGGCGATTTGAAAGAAGAGAAGCAAAACATAAAAGGGATTAACCGTAAATTACGAATTGAAGAATTGAAGTTGAGTACCTATTTTGAAGAAGAATTTTTTGAAACCAAAAAACTCATTCATATTTATTAAATGTCTTTAAGCTACCAAGAAACACTTGACTATTTGTATAGCCAATTGCCTATGTTTACTAGGATTGGTGCAGCAGCTATAAAAAAAGATTTAACCAATACCCTTGCGCTTTGCAAGGCTCTCAATCAACCCCAAGAAAAATTTAAAAGCATACATATAGCTGGTACCAATGGCAAAGGTTCTACTAGTCATATGATGGCTTCGGTATTGCAGGAAGCAGGCTTTAAAGTGGGTTTGTATACTTCGCCCCATTTGAAGGATTTTAGAGAACGCATTCGCATTAATGGGCAAATGATTAGCGAGCAAGAAGTGGTAGATTTTGTTGAAAAACACAGAGTCCTTTTTGAAGAAATACAACCCTCTTTTTTTGAGTGGACAGTTGCCTTGTGCTTTCAGCATTTTGCCCAACACAAAGTGGATATTGCCATCATAGAAACAGGTTTAGGTGGCAGGTTAGATTCAACCAATATCATCTCTCCTATCCTTTCGGTAATAAGTAATATAGGTTGGGACCACATGGATATGCTTGGCGATTCATTAGATAAAATTGCCTTTGAAAAAGCAGGTATCATCAAAGCTAAAACACCTGTGGTGATAGGCGAAGCATTGCCTGAAACAGAGCAAGTTTTTAAAGAAAAAGCAAAATCAGAACAAGCAGAAATCATATTTGCCCAAAAGGAATACACAATGGATTATTTCAGTACCAAAAAAAATGGGGTATTGTGTGATGTAAAAAAAGGCAGCCATATGTATTTCAAAAACCTAGATTGTGATTTAGGAGGCATATACCAACAAAAAAACATCATCACCCTGATAGCCGCGATTGACAAATTGAAAGAACAAGGCTACCCCATTTCAGAAAACGACATTCGTTCAGGATTGGAGCATGTAAAGCGAAACACTGGTTTAATGGGCAGGTGGCAGGTATTGAAAGAAAAACCGTTTACCGTGTGCGATACAGGTCATAATGTAGATGGGATAAAATATGTAATGGAACAGTTGAAAGCTATTTCTTGCAGCAAGCTTCGCATGGTGTTTGGGATGGTGAAAGACAAGGATGTCAGCAAAGTATTGGCGTTGTTACCTAAAGAGGCAGAATACTATTTTTGTAAGGCCAATCTCCCAAGGGCTCTGGATGAAAAAGATTTGCAAGCACAAGCCGCTACTTTTGGATTGGTGGGAAATTGCTACGCAAGTGTGAAGGAAGCATACCAAGCTGCAAAAGGAGAAGCTAATATTTCTGATGTTATTTTTGTTGGAGGTAGCACTTTTGTAGTGGCTGAAGTGGTTTAAAAACTTTCAATATCTCTTAAAAATGGTTCAGCCAAATGTTTAGGAGCCACATTGCAATATGCTGCAGTTAACACTTCCAACAGCAAATCTTTTTTAATGGCTTTCAAATTCACCAAAGTCCAACCATGATTGCCCCATTTATTAGGGACTGGGTAAATAAGTTTCTCATCAATCATACAAAACAAAGGCTGTTCTTCTCTGCTCAAAAGCATACAACATCTATTTTCTTTGGCATTATGGGTTACAAAGATTTTACTTCTTACTTTATACGCTTTATGCTCTCTATGAGGTACTTCTTTTACTTCAGGAAAAGACAATGGATATTTGGGAAATTGAACATTGCTAACCATATGTAGTTATTTTCTTTCGTAATCGCTTTTGTTTAATATGGCCATGGTACTGCTCGATTTGGCAATCAGAACTTCCGACTCATCACCAATCACCCACAATTCACTTTCGCAGAAATGCAGTTTTGAACCTGGCTTTATCACAGTGCCAATGGCTTTTAGAGTATGACCTTTTCCGGGATTTAAGTAAGATACTTTCAACTCTACCGTTACCACTCCTTGTCCTTGGGCCACTAGTGAAAAGGCTGCGAAACCTGCTACAATATCACTAACGGTGGCGGTAACGCCTCCATGCACAAAGCCCATTTGTTGTAAATGGTGCTCTTCAAGACGCATGCTGCCCTCTACCCTGCCCGGTGTTATCGTATGAACGTCAAATCCTATAAAATGGGTAAAATGATTCCCCTTAATTTTTTCTTGTACCATTTTTTCGAAATCCGGATTGCTCGGTGTAAAGTTTTGCATAAGTTTTTTTAGAAATAATAAATTGAAAATTTACTTTGCGAATGTAAGTCGAAAATATGCAAGCCGAAACACTCATACCTCTTAACATAAAACATTATACCGATGGCGATTTTGTGGCGGATAGTGCTTTCAGGTATCATTTCTATCTATCAATAGCCAAACATAAGGTAAGTTGCATCATTGCCGACCCTCTGAATGTTAAGGTAGTTTCGCTAAAAACATTCAGCAATCCTGAGATAGATTTTTTCAAAATCAATTACGATGATTGGAAAAAAATGTCGGATGTTTTACAAGAATTAAAGCCCGCCTATAAAGGTAAATTTGTATTAATTGACAACGATGATTGCCTTATTGCACCTGAATCATTATGCAATATCATTGAGTTGGAAGCCTACTACCAATTGCACAAACCAGTTTTGGATAACTCGCAAATGTCGTACAGCAAGTTGCATATTTTTACTACATCGGCAGTTTTCAACCTAAGAAACGAAACTATAAAGTTTATTCGCTTTGAAATGCCAACTGCTGATTTACTTCACCAATCACAGCTTTTCATAAAAGCAATTGTCAAAAGCCAAATTGAAGAAAAGGATAAAAAGATATTTGTGAATGTGCATGAGCAGCATATAGAGGTTTTGGCTACTGATGGTCAAAATTTGCAGTTCTACAATAGCTTTAAATATGATACCGAAACTGATTTTGTGTATTACATTTTATCCGTAGCAGAACAATTGGGTATGGAATCAAATCAAATTCAAATCATGTTGTTTGGCGATATAACCAATAAAGATGGAGCCTTTGAGATGTTAAAGAAATACGCAGCTAGGGTACAATTTGGAGATAAATTACAGCAATACATTTACCCAGATGCCTTCAATCAATTTAGTTCTCACCAGCATTTCGTTTTATCAAGTTGCCTTCTCTGCGAATAATAGGTGGCGAAAAAGGTGGTATTATCATACATGCACCAGCTAACTTGCCTGTGCGCCCTACCACAGACAGGGCTAAAGAAAGTTTGTTTAATATCCTGCATAATCATTTTGATTTAGACAATATCAAAGCCCTTGATTTATTTAGTGGTACGGGTAATATGGCTTATGAGTTTGCAAGCAGAGGAGCCCAGCAAGTAGTTAGTGTAGATATTAACTTTAACTGTTATAATTTTATCAAACAAAGTAAAATTAAAATGGGTTTTAATAATCTTGAGGTATTGAAGGCCGATGTTTTTAAATACTTGCAGAAATGTGAAGATAGCTTTGATATTATCTTTGCAGATGCACCTTATGATCTAGCCAAAATACCAGAAATACCTTATCTAGTTTTGGATAAAAACATGCTAAATCCAAGTGGTTGGTTAATCGTAGAACATGGTAGCGAATTGGATTTAAGTAAGCACCCTCGAATAAAAGAAGTGAGAAAATACGGGCAATCTACTTTTTCGATTTTTGTTTAAATAGTCCACTATTTCTTTTACACTAAAAAAGTAATTGGAATGTATAAAACCATTTAGATGGAACCTTCTGAATGGGATTAGCTCATCTATACCCTACCCCCAAAAGCTATTCGGTGTCTTCGAATATCCAAATACACCATATAAATAGGGCAAGCTTGCACCACAAAAAAGGCCACCTTTAAAAAGGCAGCCTCTTCATATCTTGTTATATTATAATTTATTCAACCATCATTTTTCTTAGCATCGATTCATTCTCAGTTTTGATGTTAATCAAATAAGAACCTTTGCTCAGTCCTTCGATAGCAATTTCAAAAGTATTGTTTATAAAGCTTCCGTTTAAAACTGTTTTACCTAACATATCCGAGATTAGATACTCACCTTTATCACCATTAAGCAACTCAACATGCAAGGTATTATGGGCTGGCACTGGATAAATTTTCACATCTGATTTAGACATTTCATTGATGCCTACTTTTGAGATGGTTACTGCTTTCCATGCTGTATCATAGCAACCATTGATATCTTTTACAATTAGCGAAGGATAGAAAGTTCCATTGCTTGTATATTGATGACTAGTGGTTTTCGCCAAAGAGTCTTTGCCTCCATCTCCAAAATACCAAAATCTATTATTACTCGGGTCTTGGTTCGTTTGGGTAAATTGAACATTTCCGGCTGGACTTCCCATTGTTACATTAAAGTCTGTTCCTAATCTTGCAACTTTCTTAATCAAGACCATGTCTCTTTTGCTACAACCAGAGAAATTGTTTTTCAAACGAATTGAAATTACATTATCTCCCACTAAAAATAAATTGGTATTTGTGGTAAGTGTGGTATCGCTTGTTGTACTTTTTATTGGTGTTTCAAGAAAAGTAGTTAAACTTAAATTTGAGAAAATAACACTATCTGTACCTACTAATTTTCTTACCTTTAAATTGATAATTGAGTCGTAATGACAATATACCCCACTCGGATTTGAAGATGTTACTAATATAGGCCCAGTTGGACTATCATAATTAGTAAATTGTATTGTGGTATCAAAGCTACATGACAAGCTGCTAGAATCAATCACCTTTAAATTCACATTGTAATTTCCTGCTTGCGGTCCAAATTTAAAAGTGTATTTACCTGGTTTGGCGGCTGGAAGGTTATTTACAAAAACAATATACACTTTTCCATCATTTGGTGCTGATAAAGTGATAGCAGCCTTTCCACTATCACTTGTGCACGCTTTGGTATCGGCAATGATAGTTATAGGTAATCTTGGGCAATTTGCAGCCTGACAAGTTGCAACTGATACCGGTCCTGGACCACAGATATTATTGTCAATTGCTCTTACCCAAATTTTGGCAATTCCATTAATAGGCAATCCAGTAATGCTATGAGACAAGCCAGTACTTCCTGATGGGCTATTCCAATGTGAACCTGAATCCAAACTTATTTCATAACCAATCGCACCTTTTAAAGCTCCCCAGCTAAAATCAACTGAAGTTAAGGTTTTATTTCCACAACCGACATTTGGAAGAGGAAGTGGGGTACTGATATTTGCTACTTTTATGTTTGAAACATTTGAACAATAAATAGAATCTTGTGCCAAAACAGAAATGTTATAGGCACCTGGTTGAGACTTGAAATAGTAATTACTGTCTTTGTTGTTTCTTAATAATGTAGGTCCATTGTAAAAGCTATAGCTACTAGCTTTTCCTTTAGCCGAAAACAAAATTGAATCACCTATACAAATGGTATCCTTCGATGTTAATAGATTAATACTTGGTTTAGCTCTTTGGGTTATCACAGTGACAGAACTAGTTGTTTTACAACCTAAATTTGAAGTAACTCTTACAGTGTATGAACCTGCTTTGGCGACATTAATTGATCGGCTAGTTTGATTGGCATCACTCCATAAATAATTAAATCCACTCCCTGAATTTGCCGTTAAGGTTATACTATCATTATCACAGACCAAAGTATTGGGCGCTG
>RGVD01000003.1 GCA_010027395.1 Bacteroidota bacterium | reverse complement strand
ATCCGCAAATTTGCGGATATTAATCCAATTATTCACCGCAAGAATAAACCCAATATGCGGTAAAAAAAAGAAAATATAAATTACTTAACGCCTAATTTATTCAAGGCTCTTTGGTATCGAGCAGCGTTGTTATTGTGTTGGTTTAAAGTTTCAGCAAAAGCATGGTAACCGCTAAAATCTTCCTTGGCACAGAAATACAAATATTTAGTATTGGCTGCACGAAGCACTGCATCTATGGCAGTGGCACTAGCCATGCAAATAGGACCAGGAGGAAGTCCTTTGCTGATGTAAGTGTTATATGGCGAATTAATAGCCGTATGAAATCCTGTTACCCTTTTAATGCTATAGTCGTTCCAAGCAAAAATAACAGTTGGATCAGCCTGCAATGGCATTCCCATCTTAATACGATTGAGATACACACTAGCAATAGTATGCATTTCATCTACTTTGTTTGATTCCTTTTGTACAATGGATGCTAAGATACAAACCTCTAAAGGCGTCAAACCTTTGGTGATGGCTAAAGTACTACGGTCTTTATCCCAAAATTTCAAGCTTTCAGCTTTGAGTTTTTCAAGCACTTTTTCAGGCTTGGTATTCCAATAAAAATTGTAGGTATTGGGTACAAATAAACTGATGAAAGTTTGATGGTTGAGTTCGTATTTAACCTGAGTGGCAGTATCCATAAATACTTCCATAAAATGGGCCGAATCCGACTCGAAATATTTTGAGAAGGTCTTGGCTATTTCACCCAAATTATTTGCGTATTTTAAAGTAACATTAACCGTGCTTTGCCTCCCCGACTTGAGCAATTTTATCATATCAAAATTACTCATCCCCCCTTCGATTTTATAACGACCCACTTTTAGTCTATCGTCTAAATTAAGCAATCTCGACAAGCGCCTGAAACCATCCGCATTCTGCACCAATTGCGAGCCTTCAATGCGATTGATAAACATATCATAGGATTCGCCTGTGTACACATAGATATAATCCGTTTGGCCTTTCTTTAGGCTCACATTGGCAGCAAACACATCATCATAGAATCGCCAAGCCGCAAAAAACAGCAACAAGGCCACCCCCAAATAGATATACTTTAATACCGCTCGTTCTCGTGTCATAAATTCGTTTGCAATGAAACGAATATTTTCGAAAGTTTATACATCATGGCTAATCCTTTCGACAATATGCTTTAATTACAATCAATGAACTAGCTGCTTGGAGCACTATACTAAACAACTTCTTCAATTTCATCTTCAATCAACACATCTTTTTCGATGCGAAGGTTGTTGATGATAAAGGCCTGACGGTCCATTGTGTTTTTACCCATATAATACTCAAGCAGTTTTTGAATGGTGATATCTTGGGTTAACAATACAGGTTGCAAACGAATGTCTTTACCTATAAACATTCCAAACTCATCTGGTGAAATTTCTCCCAATCCTTTAAATCGGGTAATCTCTGGTCGACCGCTAATTTGTTGTATGGCTTTTTGTTTCTCGTCTTCGCTATAGCAATATATGGTTTTTTGCTTATTACGCACCCTAAACAAAGGCGTTTCAAGAATGTATAAATGTCCGTTTTTAACCAAATCAGGGAAGAACTGCAAGAAGAAGGTAAGCATCAACAAACGAATATGCATACCATCCACATCCGCATCGGTAGCAATTACAATCTGGTTGTAACGTAAATTCTCAATACCTTCTTCAATGTTTAAAGCATGTTGCAACAAGTTGAACTCCTCGTTTTCGTACACTACTTTCTTTGTCAAACCATAACAATTTAATGGCTTTCCTCTCAAACTAAATACCGCTTGTGTTTCTACATTTCGGCTTTTAGTAATTGATCCACTTGCTGAATCTCCCTCGGTGATAAACAAAGTCGAATCATACCTACGTTCGTTCTTTTCATCATCCAAATGGAAGCGGCAATCTCTTAACTTTTTGTTATGCAGGTTGGCTTTTTTAGCGCGCTCATTGGCCAATTTCTTAATACCCGCCATATCCTTACGCTCACGCTCACTTTGCAAGATTCGTTTTTGTAAAGCATCTGCAACTTCTTGGTGTTTGTGTAAGAAATTATCCAATTCCTTTTTCAAGAAATCGGTTACAAATTGTTTCAAAGTAACATTGCCTTCAGGAGATATGGTTTGCGAACCTAATTTGGTTTTGGTTTGCGATTCAAAAACGGGTTCTTGAATACGCACACTCACCGCAGCCACAATGGAGGCGCGGATATCGGCCAAATCGAAATCCTTTTTATAAAACTCACGAACAGTTTTGGCAAATGCTTCTTTAAAAGCATTTAAGTGTGTTCCTCCTTGAGTGGTATGCTGTCCGTTTACAAAGCTGTAATACTCCTCACCATATTGATTTTCGTGGGTGATAGCTACTTCGATATCATCTCCCTTCAGGTGAATGATGGGATAACGAAGCTCTTCTTCATTGGTTTTGCGTTTTAATAAATCAAGTAAACCACCTTTTGAAAAATACTTCTCGTTATTGAAAATGATGGTTAAACCTGCATTTAGGTAAGCATAGTTCCAAATTTGATTTTGGATAAACTCGTTTACATAACGGTAATTTCTAAATATCGAATCATCGGCAAAATAGGTAACCAAGGTACCATTAGGCTCCATGGTATCAGTTATTTTGTGGGCTTTCTTCAATTCTCCGAATTCAAATTCGGCCAACATTGTTTTGCCATCGCGGAAAGATTGCACCTTAAAACTGCTCGACAAGGCATTTACGGCCTTGGTTCCCACTCCATTCAATCCTACTGACTTTTTAAAGGCCTTCGAATCGTACTTACCCCCAGTGTTTATCTGCGAAACGCACTCAATCACTTTGCCCAAAGGAATACCTCGGCCAAAATCCCTCACAGTTACTTTATTATCAACTATCTTCACTTCAATGGTCTTACCATTCCCCATCACAAATTCGTCAATCGAATTATCCATGATCTCTTTGGCAAGCACATAAATGCCATCATCCATTGATAAACCATCTCCTAGTTTACCAATATACATTCCCGGACGTAACCTGATATGCTCGCGCCAATCGAGCGAGCGAATACTGTCTTCGTTATATATTACTACCTCTTCTGCCATACTTTTTGCTTAAAAACGAATGGCAAATTACAGCATTTTTGTTTTTTGAGGGCTTCAAACTTATCAACTAAATTGTGGATGATACATTTATTCAGGCAATCGGCTAGTTCCTGTTTACCTGTTAATGATAAGTTTTTGGCAAAACTTAGACTTTTCAGAAGTGATTTCAACTAAATAAATACCTTGGGCTAAGCTGCTAATATCCAATTGACTTGAAGTCGATTCTGGTTTTGTTTGAAGTAATGTTTCCCCTAACATATTTCGTAAAATAATGTTTGAAGGCAATGCAGAGGTAAAGACATGAAGTATCTGATTTGCAGGATTTGGATACATTGTAAAATCATCTTGAGGAATTTGATCAAACACACCTGAACTTGCATCGCATTTTAGCTGATTGATATAGGCCCATAATTCGTTGTCGAAAGGGGAAAAAGCAGCCGCCATATCATAAGCTGAGGCTCCCACTCGCACCACTAACATTTTCTGACTTGGCACTACGTAAATTTTCTGGTCATTTTTACCCAAAGCAGCAAACATATCCGCAGGGGCATTGCTGAATAAAGGTGCATTGAAAACAATCTGAGAAGATGGTGCCATAAAACTGGCCTTCCCATTGAGCCACCACAAATAACCGTAAGACAAATTAAAGTTCTGTGAGGTATTACTCATGTCATGCAAGTAATTGGTATCACTTAAAATGGTATCATTGGCCCAAATACCTTTGTTCACAACAAATAATCCAAATCGAGCCATGGACCTAGCTTTGCTATAAAATACCCCATCATACCATAAACCTGTCATGCCTATGCGACTTCCCAAAACTGAGTTTGTAAATAATGTAAATGATTGTCCACCAACCTTACTCAAAACAGCCTGCATTTTCCGGTAAGGACCCGTGTGATAAGCCCATCTCGTGCCTGCATCTACTTTATAGGTTAAACATGACCTCGCTGTATCTTCATTATCACATGGCAATTTGGGCGATTCATCCAAACCACTCGTCATAGTAATTAGATGTCTTAATTTTATCATTCCCTCCTTTTCAGTTGGAGCGGAAGTCCAGCCTTGACCAAGGTATTTTGAAACACTATCATTTATATTTATGAGTTTCTTTTGTTGTGCGATACCTGTTAAGGTAGCTGTTAAACTCTTTCCTGCAGAAGCCCAATAATGAATTGAATCTACAGTAAAAGTACCAAAATATTTTTCCAAAACTATCTTACCATCCTTTAATATGATAAATGCTTGGGTATTTCTAGACTCCAGATAATTAAACAAAGAATCAATTCTGTGTTGACACCATTGCAATCTAGAAGGTGAAAGGGTATCCCAAGTATTGCCGTTTAAAGGCGGAAAATAAAGGCTTTGTGCCCTAACATTCATATTTACAAAAACCATCAAAAGGAGTATTATTTTTCTCATAATAAAGTTCATTGAGCTCTTAAGACTGCTAATGTAAGAATTGGTTTAATTAATATGATATTATTTAACGTGAAAGGCTTTTTGACCTTGCATTGAAACTTGTTTCAATATCAAAATACTTGAGTGGTATATACAGGCTCTAAATTTTCCATTATTTTGCGTGCAATGAGAACCTACCTATTAAGTATATTTTGTCTTATTTCCCTTTCAATTTCGGCACAAGAAAGGTACTACTTCGTTCAATTTAAAGATAAAGATACGAGCATTTATAAACTATCACAGCCCGATAAATACCTATCTGCAAAGAGCTTTGCTAGAAGAAACAAATATGGAATAAAGACTACGCTTTCTGATATTCCTGTTAACAATAATTATATCAAACAAGTGATTGAAACCGGATGCACTTGGCAGGGCGTTTCTAAATGGTTGAATGGCATCAGCATCATTGCAAAAAAGGACAGCATCAAAAATATAATTTCTCTCCCTTTTGTAAGTGCTGTAAAAGAAATTGGCAGGGTGAATATTGCAGAAGATGATGACAGCGAAAAAAACGATTTTGCTTTGAGCGATAGGGTGAATATGCTAGAATCAAAATTTAGTAAAGAAGCTCGCGACACCAATTTTTATGGCAAATCATACAAACAAACACATTTGATAAATACTGAAGCTTTGCATCAAAAAGGTTTTATGGGTGACCATATACTCATAGCCGTTCTGGATGCAGGTTTTGCACAAGCAGATAATCAACCTACACTCAAAAAATTATTTACCGACCACCGCATTATTAGCACTTGGGATTTTGTAGAAAGAAACGAGGATGTATACGACAACGACCAACATGGTTTGGCTGTGTTGAGTTGCATGGCTGCCAATGAAAAGAATGTATTAGTAGGCACCGCACCCAATGCCGAATATCTATTACTGCGCAGCGAAGATGCCACAAGTGAGTATCCTATTGAAGAATACAATTGGACCGCAGCTGCCGAATATGCTGATAGCGCAGGAGCAGATATCATCAATTCATCATTAGGATACACCAAATTTGATGAAAGTGTTTACGGACATAAATACAAGGAACTGAATGGCAAAACCACTGTAGTGAGCATAGCCGCTAACATGGCTGTTGAGAAAGGCATCATTGTATTGAACAGCGCAGGCAACGAGGGTAACAACCTATGGCAAAACATTGCTACACCTGCCGATGCTGAAAACGTTATTGCAGTGGGTGCAACGGATGAAACAGGCGATTATGTTGGTTTTAGCTCTGTTGGATTAACAGCAGATAAACGTATAAAACCTGATTTGGCTTGCATGGGTGAAGATGTGTATGTAGTTTCAAAATCAGGTAATATTTATAGAGGAAATGGAACCTCTTATTCATGCCCTATTTTAACAGGTGCCACAGCTTGTCTGCTGCAAGCCTACCCGCAAATGTCCCCAGCTCAACTAAAACAAATTATACAATTAAGCGCCAACCAATATTACGAGCCTGATAAATACTTGGGTGCTGGTATACCTGATTTTGACCTAGCTCTCAAATTAGCCAAGACATACGATAAAGACACACTGCTTGATGTGCGAGTTTTGGATAATAATAAAATGCATATTTCATTGTTCTTGAAACAAGCCCAAAAATATGAGCTTTCAATACATGCACCCATTGAAAATAAAATTTGGAGTGACAATATTAAAAGCAAACAAAGTGGTCCGATTAGAGTGGGTATAAAACAATACAAAAAACTAAAAAAAGGATTCTATTTACTCAAAGTAAAAACCCAAGATGGCATCTATCAATATGAGTTTAATAAGGGGTAGTTTATTAATAATGTTAAAAACATATTGATATATTAGATGAAATTTATTAGAAATTATCTACTTGCCTCTTGCCAATATCCTAACTCCTTAAAAGATCAAAACCCTCTCAGCATCTCTTCCAACTCAGCCTCAGTGTGCACCAATACTTCTCGAGCCTTACTGCCCTTGAATGGACCCACAATACCGGCTTTTTCTAATTGGTCTATCAATCGGCCTGCGCGGTTATAACCTAAATTTAGCTTACGTTGAATCAAAGAGGTTGAACCTTGCTGGTGAACCACAATCAGGCGTGCCGCTTCTTCAAACAAGTCATCTCTGTTGCTGCTATCAAAGCTTTCACCCCCACCAAAATCTTCGCCATCAATTTTCACTTCTGGCAATAAATAAGGCTCATTGCCATTTTGGTTTCCAATGAAGTTTGCTATTTTTTCAACCTCAGGGGTGTCAACAAAAGCACATTGTAAACGCACCAAATCATTGCCATTGCTATAAAGCATATCCCCTTTTCCTATCAATTGGTCAGCACCATTGGCATCAAGAATGGTACGTGAATCTATTTTTTGTGAAACCCTAAATGCTATACGAGCAGGGAAATTAGCTTTAATTGTACCAGTAATAATATTTACAGATGGTCTTTGGGTAGCCAAAATCAAATGTATTCCAACTGCGCGAGCCAACTGCGCAATACGAGCAACAGGATACTCAACTTCTTTACCTGCAGTCATCATCAAATCAGCCAACTCATCTATAACTACTACAATATATGGCAAGAAACGATGCTCTATTTTATCCGTAGGTGGCAACCTGCGTGAAATGAACTTGGCATTATATTCCTTTAAATTTCTAACCTGCGCATCCTTCAACAAATCATATCGATTGTCCATCTCCACGCACAATGAATTAAGGGTATTTACCACCAATTTGGTATCAGTGATAATGGCATCTGCATCACCCGGAATTTTAGCCAAGAAATGCCTTTCAATCATTTTATATATGCTCAACTCCACCTTCTTTGGATCGACCAAAACAAACTTAATCTGAGAAGGATGTTTTTTGTAAAGCAAAGAAACTAAAATGGTATTTAAACCAACAGACTTACCCTGACCTGTAGCACCTGCCATCAACAAGTGGGGCATCTTGGCTAAATCTGCCACAAACACTTCATTTGAAATGGTTTTTCCAAAACCTATTGGTAAATCCATGTCTGCATTTTGGAATTTAGCAGAACTTAAAATAGCTCGCATAGGAACCATAGCTGGATTGGTATTTGGCACTTCAATACCAATGGTTCCTCGGCCAGGAATAGGTGCAATGATACGAATACCTAGTGCTGCTAAACTAAGTGCAATATCATCTTCAAGGTTTTTTATCTTGGCAATACGCACGCCATCTTGAGGAATGATTTCATACAAGGTAACGGTAGGACCAACCGTAGCCGATATTTTTTTGATACCAATGCTGTAGTTCTTCAAGGTCTCTTCAATCATCTTGGTCTTCTCACTCAATTCATCTTGCTCCACTTTTCCTTTGGCTTCGCCATAGTCGTTTAGGAGTTCGATGCTAGGGAATTGATAATTGCTAAAATCCAAAGTAGGGTCATACAATTCATCAATACCATAATGTTCTTTGCGCACGGGCACTTCCTCTTCAGCCACTTCATTCACTTCAAGCACCAATCCGCTTTCGGTTTTAAGCGAGCTTGGCTTCTCTTCTACTTTTGCAACAATAGGTTCGATGTATGGTTCTTCCTGGGGCTCCTCTATTTTAGGGTTTATAGTGATGCTACCATGTATTTCTTCATGTTCAGGCTCTTCAATAACTTGTAAAACAAAATCATCTTCATTCAATGGAATTTCATCAATGGCCTTTGTTTTGGGTACACTTGGTTTGATGCTATTTTTCTTCTCTTCTTCTTGGGGCAATGGAATATCTTCAATGATGGATTTTGCTTGATATAATTTAATATTAAAAACCGCAATTAAAAAAACCAATGCATAAGCCAATAAAAGCAGACCTGTTCCTAATCCACCTAGTAAGGTCTTTAGGTATAAATATCCAAAATAACCAAAGCTTCCCCCTAAAACCGGATTCACATCACCCAATAAAAAACCCATGGTTAAGGATACCCATACCACTCCAAAAAATGAATAACGAAGTGTTTTTACGATGGGTATAGGTTGATGTTTAGCTACCAAATAAATACCCAATGAAAGAAATATGATGCTAAAGGCGAAAGATGAAATTCCAAATCCTCTGTATACAAAAACATAACCCAACCAAGCTCCTAATTTTCCTAAAATATTTTCAGCAATTTCAGGATCGATTTGGGTAAACATATACCAACTTAAGTTCTGGACTAAACTTTGATCGGCTTGCCATGTAAAAAGAAAAGACAAACAGGCAATGAATAAGTACAAGGCAAATAAAACAAACACCACACCCATGGCTCTTTGAAAGCGCTCATCAGCCATGAAGGCAAGGTATTTCTTGTCTTTTTTTATGGGTTTCTCAACAACAGGCTCTTTCTCTTCAAAATCCTGAACATCACCAAACAATATCTTATTTTCTTTTGCTTTCTTAGCCATAATACTAGAAGCGAAAATAAATTCTTTATTCCGCTGAGATTTTTTAAGTTCTAAACAAAAATGTTGATAATCAAATTTAATTAACGGAAGCAGTGAATGCGAATTGCAGAATGACAATGAAAGGTAATTTGCGAAATGACAAAAATGCGAAGTGATTGTTGAACCTTACGTCATAGTGAGCGGAGCGAAACTATCTTTCAAGTACGATCAAAATTAATAAAAATGCGAAGTGCGAAATGACAAAAATGTGAAGTGATTGTTCAACTAGTACGTCATTATGAGCGGAGCGAAACTACCTTTCAAGTATGATCAAATATGAAAATGAAGCCAATAATTAATAAATTCAAAAAACTATTCATCAAAAATAATTCTCTTAAAATATACAGCATATCCAGTAAAGGAGCCAATCACCCCATCAATGTTTGATTTAACATTTCCAGGTGTAGCAAATGGTCCACCATTATTAGCAGCTCGCCCAAAACTTTGCCAAAAACGAAATTCTTTTCTTCCAATGGACGTAAAATAAATATTCAAGGTATCACCTCCTTCAAAGGGCCTTAAAAACTCTAAAGGTATAACACCATTGTTTACAAACTCATCATCAAAAGTTCGGTACGAATCTGCATTACCCCAACCAAAAAGCACCGAATCAGGATTATTGCGCAAAGCCATACGGTAGTTATTCTGCTCTGGTCCATCATTAAACCAAAAGCTCAAATAGGCATTCTTTTTACCTGTCTCACCAATACCATCATACCTTACTTTCATACTATCAATAGACACTATAGGTGGTATATGTGTTCGAGCCGCAATCACCCTACCATCTGCTAGGCTTATTTCTAGCAAATAACTGGTATTGGCAGTAGCTCTAAACAAAGGATTTAAATACATACCACTGATGCTTTTACCAATGCTGTCTAGGCCGGGAATATTACCTAGATTACTCAAATCAGCAAATGTGTATCGGTTGGCCTTATCAAATAAAGTATCATTATTTATTATCTTCCCAGGTGTGATATAAACAGTAGCTCCTTTAACCCCATTGAAACTTAAATCTGGTTTAAAATAGTCGATGGTGTTAGAAATAAAAACATAATTAAGCCAAGGCGAATAGGTGTTCACACTTGCCTCTACCACAAGCTGAGGAGTGCTAGGTGGCAAATCAACCTCTATCTCCTTTTCGCAGGCCGATAAGGTGATAATGAGAATGGACAGTATGTATAAAATATGCTTCATTTAAAATTTAAAATTCCATGCTACACTCGGTAAAATAGGAAATAAATATACCATATATGCCTTCACTTCCAACTTGTCAATATCTGGTAAAAAGTAAATAAAATAAGGATTAGCACGGTTGTAAATATTGTAAATACTAAAATTCCAATTGCTCTCCCATTTATCTGTTTTATTAGCTACATAGGTAAATGAGATGTCTGCACGATGATAGGCTGGCAACCTGTAATCATTAATTTTACCATACACATCAATGAAAGTTAGTTCAGGTTTATTTTGTTCCACGTTGTAACCCACTCTATATGCATAACGCGCAATAGGCAATGTAACTGCATTACCTGTACCATAAACAAACACAAAATTCATGCTCCATTTCTTGTTAAAGGTGTGGCTTATTACAACCGATATATCATGCGTTCTGTCATATCTAAAAAAATAGGCTTGTCCTCCATTCAACTCATCAAACTGACGGGTGGTTTTGCTTAAGGTATAACCAATCCAGCCAGTCGTTCTACCTACTTTCTTCTTTACAAAAAGTTCAAGTCCATAACTTAATCCTTGTCCGAAAACCATTTCTTCCTCTAAATTTTGATTAAAGAACAAACGAGAAAAAGGCTTGAATTCAATTTGGTTATACATGGGTTTATAATACACCTCGACTGAAGTTTCCCATTTATTGTTATCAAAATTTCTAAAGTAACCCAATGCATATTGATATGCCAATTGCGGTTTTACCTTTTGAGAACTTGGCACCCACAAGTCCACAGGAAATGAAGCGCCTGAGGTGGTGGCAAGATGAATAAACTGATAAGTTTGCGTGAATGATGCTTTTACAGATGATTGCTCATTTATCAAATAGGTTAAAGCTGCACGTGGTTCTAATCTCGGGTAAAAAGCAATGCTTTCATTGGTTTTCCATGATGTTTCAACACCTGTGGGCAGATTATCAGCATTATATTGTTTTTTGGTATAAGGTCCTACCATGTCATAAAACACAGCCCTTAGTCCAGCATTCAAGTTAAATCTTTGGTTGATGCGCCATTCATCCATAGCATAAACCGCCAACTCATGTGCATATTGCTTACTGATTTCTTGATCTAAAATTATGCTACTCGCTTGACCCGTTAAGATGCCTGGAGTGAAAGTATGAAAAGTATAATTTAATCCAAATTTTGCTTGGTGCTTATCGTTTATAAACCAAGTGTAATCATTCTTTACATTCCAATCTTGAATACCGCTTCTGATATTGAAACCGAAAGATCCCGCAGTTAGATTATTGTATAGGTCGTATCTGTTATAAACCGCACTTGTATTGCAAAATAATTTAGAATTAAATACATGATTCCATCTAAGAGTAGCTGTGGAATTGCCCCAACCTAAATCAAAATGAAAACTACTATTGGTTGGACTTTGATAGTTCAAAATATCCCTTCCAAAATATCCTGAGAAAAACAATTTGTCCTTTTGACCCAAGTTAAAATTCATTTTAAGGTTGATATCATAAAAGTAATAACTATTTCCCTTTAAATTGTCAGATAAAAAGGGCCTTGCAAGCACATCCACATAAGTCCTTCGAGCCGCAACTAAAAAACTACTTCTTCCCTTTTGTATCGGTCCCTCAGCAGATAACCTTGAAGCAATTAATCCAACACCTCCATTCACAACATACTTTTGATTATTTCCTTCACGTAAATTCACATTAAGGATAGATGACAAACGACCTCCATAATTAGCAGGCATACCACCCTTAATTACATCTATATTTTTAACAGCATCTGTATTGAAAACAGACAAGAATCCAAACAAATGTGAAGGATTATAAACCACCGCTTCATCCATCAAGATGAGGTTTTGGTCAGGCCCACCTCCACGCACATAAAATCCAGTACTACCTTCTCCTCCACTTTTTATTCCTGGCAATAAGGTTATGGCTTTCAACACATCTGGTTCGCCAAAAATTACAGGTAAATTTTTTACTTGTTGTCCTGTAATTTCCATGCGACTCATCCCAGTGCTCTTCACATTCTTATCTTCACGCTCACCAGTAATAACAACCTCTTTGCTCTCATTTATTTGTACCTCCATCTTTTGGTTGATGATGGTATTTTTATCCAAAATTATAGGAACACTTAATGTTTTAAAACCGAGATATGAGAATACCAAAGTATAATTACCTTGAGGTAAGGAAAGTGAATAGTATCCATAGGAATTGGTGGCCGTTCCCGTTTTTAGTTCATTTACTTTTATGGTAGCGCCAATAAGGCTTTCGCCCGTGCTTTTATCATTTAAATAGCCACTAATGGTAAACCTTTTTTGGGCTGATGCATTCAACACAAAAAGGAATGAACCTAGGAAAATAAAGATATGTTTTAAACTAATTTTCAATTAAAATTAAAATTGATAGTTGGCACCAATAGACAGCAAATGTAAGTCAGCATTCAGTTTCGACTCACTTTTTTCTTTCAACAATATTTGGGCGGGTTCGCCCATGGGTTCGTCACTCAAGTCGAAGGTTCCATAATGCATTGGCACAAAATGTTTTGCCCTCATTTCATTGGCTGCTCTCACTGCATTGGATGGCGAAATATGATTGCTCGACATAAACCATTCAGGTTTGTAGGCACCTACTCCAATGATGCATACATCAATACCATCAAAGATGTCACCCACTTCCTTTAAATGACTACCATATCCCGTATCGCCACTGAAAAATATTTTTTTACCATTGGCTTTTATCACAAAACTCCCCCACAGGTGTTTATTAGTATCCGTTAAACCTCTTCTGCTCCAATGTCTGGCAGGCATAAAGTAAATCTCAATTTTGTTAGTATCGGTGCTGAATTGCTGATACCAACTAGCTGTTTCAACATTCGGTTTTTTAAGCATTTTATTGAACCAATCATCCATATTCAAACCTGATAATATTTTCACTCCAGGGTTATTGGCATATACCAAGTTCAAACTCTTTTCATCTAAATGATCTCGGTGATCATGGCTTATCAATATATAATCTAAACCCTTGATTAAATTGACATCAAAAGGCAAAGCACTCTTCCTTTTTACCACTGGGCTGGCATTGTAAAAAACAGGATCGGTAATCAAACTCACACCATTTAAGCGGATAAAAAAACTAGCATGACCTAGCCATACAATCACATCATTTTTGTGACTCAAGAAGCTAGTATCCGTTTCTACTTTCAACTTAAAAGTATCGCCTTTCTTTTCTTCTTTTTGAGGGTTTGACTCTCTTTGCCACTTCCACAGCTCTTTAGCCTCAGGCCAAAACGGATATTCGTGATTAATAAAACGTCCATCTTTGTCTTGGGGATTTCCTATCCAAAGCTCTTTAGCTTTAAGGCTCTTCAATAGTGGATTTGATGTATATTTATTAATGGGTTGTTTTTGAGAATACAATCTAATTTGAGCCATGAAAAGCAATATAAGCGTTATGTAAATGGATTTGTTTTTTATCATTATAAATAGGCCTGCAAATTATCAATTGAGCACAAATCCCCATAGCAATTGTGTTTTACTCACATAAAATTTACACTAATGGACAAAACACGTTATTATGACATACAATCTGAACCAATTATTGTTTGATTAGTCTTACAGATTTCTTCATATTTGAAACTTAATTCTATGTCATGAAAAAGCTACTTACCATTATTTCGTTTTCATTTTTTGCTTTCGCTTGTTCTAACGACCCAAGAAGCAAATTATCTCAGATTGGAAATTTTGGAGAAACAATTGAGAACACAAACGACTCGAAAGATGCTATAACTGCCTACAATAACATTGAACAAACAGGAACAAAAGAAACCGGCATATTTAGTGGCACCATTGCCAATTACTGCAAAGGTGAAGGCTGTTGGTTGAGTTTAGAAAATGGAAACAAGCAGCCCATTTTGGTTGATATTGAAGACAAAGCATTTGTATTACCTCTAAAAATAGAAGGCAAAAAAGCCTACATAAAAGGTACGATGGTAAAAGACAGTACTGAAATAAAAATACTGGCAAAGGGAATTTTAATACAATAAGCGAATTAAGCTAGCTCTTCAGCCGAACTATGCTGTTTGGCATAATCTAAAATAGCATTCACACTATGTTTAGAGGGTGCTATTTCCGCTTCTTTTAAAGAATCAATGCTTTGAAGCATTTCATCATACGACTTTTTAAAATTCTCATTCGTTTTCAAATGCGATTCGATTTGAGCATTTTCCGTGGATGTAGTTTCATTGTAGATGTAGCGTAAAAGGATTTCTTCAGTGTAGATTTGATTCATATATTTCGGTTTAAGTATAGGTTTAACGATAGTCTATCTTTTCATATTGCATGTTTAAAAAATATTTCCTATAATTCACTATGAATCAATATAAAAATAATATGAATTATTGAAATTTCAAATAAAAAAAATACAAAAAACATACATTTATATATAGGATTGGTGCTAAGCTATTTTTCAGAGATAGTATTTTTATATTTGCTGGAGTTTAACAACGTTATTTCCGCCAATTACAAAAGAAAAATTATACAAAGCATTATTGCGATTAAATAAGTAAAACAAAAAATCAAAATGAAAAAAACAATAAACACCACAATCAAAACAGTTATTTTATTTTTATTAATTTCTAAATCAAACATTGCAGATGCGCAATGGAAAACAGCAAATTCCCCAAATCCTGATAGTACATGGATTACCGCTTTAATAACAAATGGAACAGATATTTATGCCAGCGCATTAGGTGGTGTATTTTATTCATCTGATAATGGTAATTCGTGGACAGTTAAAAACAATGGTTTATAAAACTTGTCAGTATGGTGTATGGCTATTAATGGATCAAATATGGCTGCTGGAACCGATAGTGGTATATATTTTTCCAACAACAACGGAAATAATTGGGCACCTTCAAATAATGGATTAAGCACTTTATTTATTAACGCAATAAATATCACAGGTTCCAATGTTTTTGCAGGAACGGATAAGGGTGTATTTTTATCAACAAATAATGGAACTAGTTGGAATTCTTCAAACTCAGGTTTACCCGTTAATACATCAGTTTCAAGTATTGAATCACTTGGAAATAATATTTACCTGGGTACCAACAAAGGAGTTTATGTATCAAATAATAATGGTGGTTCGTGGGTAGCAAGTAATAATGGGTTAACTAATACAGATATTCAAACATTAAAAAAAGGTGGTAGCAATATTTATGCAGGCACTTATAAGGGAATATTTGTATCAAGTGATAATGGAACAACTTGGTCAAATATAGGCAGTGGAAGTGTTTTAAATTCAACAATAAACGCTATTAATACCAACGGAAATGATGTTTTTATTTCCAATGACAATGATGTTTTTATTTCAAGTAATAATGGAGCAAGTTGGACTGCTGTTAGCAATGGTTTAGGATCAAATACTATTTATGCTTTTGCAATTTTAGGAACAAATGCATATTGCGGAGGAATCTTTGGAGGTGTATATAAAAGACCTTTATCAGAAATGACCTCTTCCTCTACAAGCATTCGAGAAAAAGCAATGTCAAGAAATAATGTTTATCCAAACCCTAGCAATGGAATTATTAATATAAACAGCAACCAAGAAATAGCCAATATAATTGTATATGATATTGCAGGCACGGCTATCCATAACCAATCACTCACAAGCAAACTATACCAAACAGAAATAGATTTATCCTCCCTAAACAATGGTATTTATTTCATAACCGTTCAATCAAGCAGTGGTGAAATGAGTAAAAGCAAAATTGCATTGGCAAAATAAAAATGTTCAAGACACAAACAAAAAATCCTGCTCATGCGGGATTTTTTATTTACAATGATTATAAAAATCAATTAGGCAAAATCACCCAGCTGTGGCCTAATCAATATCTCTTCCACATCCGCATTGGCCGAGAGCTTATGTATATCCCAAATACTTTGGGCAATATCTTCAGCTTTAATAAATCTTTCTTCAGGATGATCTGTTCCAGCCCAGCTATTTGTTAAAGTAGCTCCCGGCAAAACAGCCGTAACCCTGACTCCAGTTGGCATTAGCTCTTCTCTCAAACCTTTGCTAAAACCCAAAAGAGCATGTTTGCTAATGCAATAGCTTGCACCATTGCTGTAGGCTTTAATACTAGCGGTACTACAAATATTAAAAATATGGCCGCTTTTTTGGGCAATCATCTTTGGTGCAATAACCCTACTCAAGTGATAGGCACTAGCTAAATTGGTATTCATTTGTTGCTCAAAAATGCCGTCCTCTTCATTTAGTAAAGAGCCAGGAATAAAGACGCCTGCATTGTTCACTAGAATATCTATTCTTTCAAACTCATCTGTAACGTCATAAGCAAAGGCTAAAACATCATTTTTATCGCTAACATCACATAAAGCAAATAAGAATTTTTGTTCAGGATATTTGTTCCAAAGCTCAGCTTTAAAGGCATCCAATGCCTTTTTATCTCTAGCGCAGCCAGCTACATTGTATCCATTTTTTGCGAATAGTTCAGCTATGGCATGTCCTATGCCTTTGGTAATTCCAGTAATAAGTATGGTTGGTTTCATTGTTATTAATCATCGCAATTTCAGCATTGCCAAGCAATTGCTAATAACAAATAACTCACATGATATTTTAAAATTATCTATTTGACAGACATAGCATTTGCAACATTCTTGGCGATGGTCCATCTGCCTCTTTGGGTATAGTGCTCGCTGGTCCACCTTTTATCAGTAAACTCTTCTCCTGCCACCACAGATAAATTATCAACTACCAAAACACCTTTATCAGTATAGCGCTTAATAAGCATTTGGGCATTTTCTTTCATCACATCTGTCAGTGGTTTTCCGACCAAAGAGTCAGCATATTCCGTATTTTCAGCCAATAAGTTATATATAAGTTTAAGTTTTTTTCTTTTAGCTATCTCCACAATTTCATCAAAATCTTTTATCCTAGGATTGTTTTTGGTATCAATGCTAAAAGCATAAGTCTTAATATAACTCGTGGCAAGCTCAATTCGCGGCATATCCCAATCACCATCGGGTGTCGTAAAATCCAATACATTAGCACCACCAACGGCATTGTCCCATGTCCTTACATTTTTGTATGGAAATGTGTCAGGTAAATGAATATAATCATGACGCCAATGGTCTTCCATAACATGTCCTCTCATCTGATCATTTTGATTATCAAACCCATTAAATGCAAGTTTTACTCTTTTGGCAATTGGGGGTATTTGTTCATACATGACATTGGCCTTCATCAAAGCTGTTTCCATCTTTGAATGTATCCAATTAGCCCCAAATGAACGCATATTTAAGGTCACAATAAGGGTTTTCACTTTAGCATCTTCCTTAATATTTTCGATTAAGCTTTTATAGGTTTTTGCATGTATGGCGCCATGATCAATCGCAACAACTTTTTCTGGATTTAAGCTATCAATCATTTGGGCTATGGTCAACAGACAAGTATCATCATCTGCAAGAGTAGCATTGGAAGATTCAGCAAAATACAATACATCACTCGAGTATTGTAAACTATCTAGTTTCAATAGCATCTCCGCATCTGACTCTTTCAAATCTTGCCTGTAATAATATTTTTCATAAATAAAATTAGACAAGACCAAGCATAACACCAGCATCAAAAAAGCACAACCCATCTTAATTACTATCTTCTTCATGTCTAAAATTGAAAATAAATGAATGGAATACTTTTAATACCACTAAAAAGCAATAAACACATAGTTAGGAGACCATAAACAAGCCAACGAAAAGTGATATGCTTTGAGGCTATCCAATTGTCAATGCGAGAATCTAAAATGGCGATTTCAAATAAAATGAATATACCTAACATAGATAATGGTATCCAAGATACCTCTATATGTTTGTATGCCTCAAAGCCATAATTAATACTCTGTTCCAGTATAACCAATGAACTTGTTAAATCTTTTGCCCTAAAAAATACCCAAATAATAACAACCACCATAAAAGTGACAAGCATACTTAGTATTGAATACAACTTCATTTGCTTGATTTGATTAGGTAAGTAATTAGAAATTCCTTTATCCAATAAATAAGCTATTCCATGAAGTAAACCCCAAATAATAAAAGTATAATTAGCTCCATGCCAAAAGCCGCTCAGAGCAAACAAAAACAATACATTGATTATCCAACGAAAGGTTTTCACCCTACTCCCACCCATGCTAAAAAAAACATAATCGCGAAACCATGTGCTTAATGAAATGTGCCATCGTTTCCAGAAGTCTTGAATACCCTTAGCAAAATAAGGTTGCTTGAAATTATCCATTAAATGAATACCAAGGATCCTTGCAGCTCCCAGCGCAACGGTTGAATAGCCATAAAAATCAGCATATATTTGAATGGCAAAGGCAATCATGGCGAGCCAAATAGAAGATGAATAGTAGTTTTGCGGTGCTTGGTAAACCTCATCCACCAAAGGTGCCAAGTTATCTGCAATACACATTTTTACAAATAACCCGTACAATACCAAACGCAAACCATGACTGATATTATCGTAACTTAATCTTTGATTTATTCTAAGTTCATTGCCAAGTCTATCATATCGCTCAATAGGACCAGCAACCATTTGGGGAAAAAACAAAACATAATTAGCAAAATATCCTATATGCTTTTCAGCCTTCTGTTTCTTCCTATAAACTTCAATGGTATAACTAAGTGACTGAAAAGTGTGAAATGAAAGGCCAATAGGAAGAATAATATCTAGGTTCTTGATATGTTTTGAAACATGAACTAGCGGGGCTATTTCATTAAAAATATCTATAAAAAAATTAGTGTATTTAAAATAACCTAAAAGACCTATATTGCTGATAATACTGGCTAGTAACCACCACCATCGTCTTCGACCTTCGTTCTTTTCAATAAGTAAGCCACAAACATAATCAATCAATATAACTGCGTACAAGATAAATAAGTATGGAAGATAAAATACTGAATAAAAATACGAACTAGCTATGAATAAAAGCGCCCATCGGTATTTGTGCGCTATTAGGTAATAAAGCAACACCACTATGGGTAGAAAAAAAATAAAATGTAGTGAGTTAAAAAGCATTTTTTATATGTTCACTAAAAAACAAATTAAACAAAAAGAAATGAATGAAAACATGCTTTTTACCTAAATTCAATTTCATTCGATTTTAAAGCCACATCAATTTCAACCCAAATAACATTCAAATAGTAGCTCGTATAGCAAATAGCTATTCGCCTTATTTTACCTTCATCTTCTACCTCTTGAAGTGCAGCTATCTTATATTTTCTATTCGACATGATGCATGGTAATCTTTTACCTTCCACACTACTTTTCCCATCAAAAAAAGCTTCATAGAAACCATCGCCTGTTATTGAGTCTACATGCGACTTGTCCATAGCATTAGTTCTGCTATATATATCAATTCCATTAAAATCATCTTGCTTAGGTTTACATGGCTTTACATAGATATAATCTCCTACACTAATGTTTTTTTGAATTTGTGCAGAAGCAAACTGGAAATATCCAAGGACGATGAAAAATAAAAATAATTTAATCGATTTTTTGTCCATTTTTATATTTTTCTATACTTAGCAGTTGCCCTTGGGCACTGTATCTTTTCCAGATACTATCAGGTTTTTCATAATGATAATAACCACTACATTCAAGCTGGCCATTTGGATGATACTTCAAATAAGGTCCATGCTTTATATAAATAATTGTATCAAAATCAATTCCATCTTGTCTACCAAATTTCATTTGTCTGAGATGATGAAAAATTTCTTTTACCTGCTTCTTATCATTGTCAAAGTAATAATATGTTTTCCCGTTTTCATCATCTATCACTTGGCTTTTGGCCTCGTACAAAAATGCAAAACCTATTATGAATATGAGAATTATTTTTTTCATAAATGTGTGAGCTTATTTACCCAATTCCATCAATGATTTGCCCCACTCTTGCATTTCATTTTCGCTCCATAATTCAGGATAGAAAATTCGTTTTTGAATACGTGGAGGCAAATACTTTTGCCAATTGGTGCCACCTGTAGCGGCAATATCTTCAGGCGATTTTTGCAAATATCGTACCGCAGATTTATAGTGCATCAATGGCCAATTAACATTTACACAGGCATCAAAATCTTTTAATTGTTTGATTAATCCCTCATTCTTTTGATCTGCATTAGACATTGATTTATAAACGGACCAAAGGTTTTTAAGCTTATAATCTTTGGCTAATCTTAACAATGAATCTTGGTATTTCTCTTCAAACTGGGTAAGTGTTAAAGTCTTCTTACCTGTTGCCAATTCGGTAGCACCAGCTTGCCAATAAATGTATTTATATTGCTCATCTATACTTGCATTTACCAGATTATCTCTATACTCTTTATCCACCATGCGAATGAAATCTGTAGCACAAATTTCAATACTTCTATATTGAGCGGATTGAAAACCACTTGCTGGCAACAAACTCATGCGAAATTGCAAAAATTGATTAGGCTCCATACCATCCACCATTATCTCAAAAGAATTGATTAGATTCTTGAAATAATCTGTCATTCTTTTTAATCGAGCCGCGAAAAATTCAGGATCTATCGAATCTTTTTTAGCCGAAATTTGCTCCATTTCATGAAGTGTAAGTTTGAAATACAATTCGGTTATTTGATGATACATTATAAATATAATCTCATCAGGTATAGCAGTCCTTGGCTTTTGCAGAGACAACAAAGTATCTGTATGAATATAATCCCAATAGCTAAGGTAATTTTGATGCAACAAACCCTCTAAATAGGCTTTCCAATCTTGGCCAGATGCATCATATTTTTCTTTTAGCTTCGCTAAGAGATTTTGTATTTCATTATCAAATTCCATAAAAATAGTTTTGTGTACTTGTGTGTGTTATTTTTTCAGCGTTTAAAATGGACTTACAAATGTATTAAATGTCGGCAGCTCTTGATCCTTTATGCTGATAATAGGTTCTTTTGTTTGCCAGTTAATATTTAAATCAGGGTCGTTCCAAAGCACGCCACCTTCAGAGGATTTATTATAAACATTGGTACATTTATATTGAAAAATGGTATTGTCAGCTAATGTTTCAAAACCATGTGCAAAACCAGCTGGGATATAGAACATCAACATATTCTCACCAGTCAGTTCTATATTGAAATGATGTCCATAAGTGGCAGAGGCTTTCCTTATATCAACAACCACATCAATAACAGCACCTTGCACTACCCTTACCAATTTACCTTGTTCAAATGGCGCTGCTTGAAAATGTAAGCCTCTGATAGCTCCTTTTTGAGATAATGATTGATTGTCTTGGATAAAATTTTCATGAATCCCAACTTCTCTAAATTTATGGATATTATAACTTTCGTAAAAGTATCCTCTCTCATCCTTAAAAACCTGTGGCTCAATTATAAGTAATCCTTCAATGGGAGTTGTGGTAATTTTCATCGAGAGCAAAAGTAAAAAAAGACAGCGGATTGCAAGTATTAATTGCCATATATATCAACACTGTGGATAGGAATTCGTTTATTTTTATGTGAATATCTTATTTTTGCTCGCGTATGGAAGAAAATAAAAAACGTAATCGCTTTGCCGTATTTTTACCTTGGGCCTTGGTAGCTATATTAACTGCCTTAAATGGCTTTTTTGTATTCAATTATTTCCAAACCGATAAAAAATTGGTTGTAACCGAGGAAAGGCTATTCTCAACTGATTCAGCTAAAGTAGCATTGGATAAATTATTAGGAGAAACAGAAGCGGAATTAACACAATACAAAGGCAAAAACGAGGAGTTAGATAATTTCTTAAAAGAAAAAAACGAGCAATTGCAGGACTATGCAGAACGTATTCAAGGTTTATTAAAACAACAAAAATTAAATAAAGGAGAATTAGATAAAGCCCTCGAAGAAATAGACCAATTAAGGTTTTACAGACGAAAATATATTGCTCAAATTGATTCACTTTCACTTCAAATTGAGAGTCTGCATATCGAAAACAATAACCTTAAAGGTGATGTAAAGTCTCAAAAACGCAAAAACGAAGACCTAACAATGGAAAATGTTGGGTTAAAAAACAAGGTGGCAATTGGAGCAAAATTAAATACAGCCAATATTTTTGTTACAGGTGTTAAATTCAGAAGCAATGGCAAAGAAAAAGAAACCATTAAAACATCTCAAGTAGAACAATTGAAAATTACATTCAACATTGCTGAAAACTACGTGGCTGAGAAAGGTTCTAAGGACATTTACCTGAAAGTAGTTGGCCCTGATGGAACTACAGTATACAACAACAATGCAGGCTCTGGCACTTTCAAATTCCAAAACGAAGAGTCAATCTATTCGAGTAAAAAAACCATTGAATTTACGCAAGATGCACAACAAGTAAACTTCTATTGGAACAAAGGGAGCGATTGGCAAAAAGGAAAATACAAAGCAGAACTTTTCGCAGATGGCTTCAAGATTGGTACCTCTGAATTTGAACTAAAATAATGAAATAGTTTTTAATTTCTGCCAACCATATCAAAGGCTTCATCGGGAATTTCATCAACGTTAACGATTAAAAATCCATCCAAGGCATCATTGAACTTTGGGTCTATGTTAAAAGCTACAATTTTGGCATTAAGCTTCAAATATTTCTTCACCAATACAGGTATTTTTAATTGGTTATTTTCAATTTCACCAATAAGGTTATCCAATTGCTTGATATCATCTGCATGCGCTTTTACTAAGGCTTTTTCGTCATCATCATACTTGTATTTAAATTTCTTTCTTGGCATAATCAAACTTGCCCAGTTTCTATCGTAATGATGAAGTCTTATGTATGAAACTAATAATTCTTTAGATAACCTTGAAAACTGATTGCTGATGCTAACAGGACCAATCATATATTTATATATCCCTTTATTTCTTTTAAGAAACTCATTAATGCCTTTCCATAGTAGCATCAAACTTAATGGCCTTCGTTGGTAATCTTTAACTACAAAAGAACGACCCATTTCAATCGATTGTTGGAGTATAGGGTAAAATCCCTTTTTAATTTTAAACAATTGATATAAATAAAATCCTCGTTTTCCTAAGGTGTTAAAGAGTTCATCACCTAAACCTATGCGATAGGCACCTGCTATGCGTTGCTCCTTTTCGTCCCACACAAACAAATGCTTATAATAAAAATCAAATTCGTCACTATCATAACTGCGATTAGTTCCTTCTCCCACTTCTCTGAATGTTATTTCTCTAAGCCTTGAAATCTCACGTAAGATATTCGGTATATGAGTGGCATCGGACATAAAAACTTTAAAGTTATCATGGGTGTAAAGCAAATCATTTGCTAATAATGAAATCTCATCTGACAAAGCAATTTTATTGGTTTCTTCTATGATTTCTTTTGGTTTTAGCAAACCCTTCAAAGTTGAACTTAACTTAATATTCTTAGTCACTTGATTAGCACCAAGCGCATAAGTCATTGCCCTTAAATACCTCATCAATTCATCGTTATTAGCAAAATCAATTATGGTTTTAGGGTTTATTGGTTTACCTATTCTTACCTTTATTTTTTGATGTTTATTAAATAACTCAGATGGCAATTTTATAGTTCTTATACTGGGATTAATCAAACCCAATAAATTAAAAGCCAAACTATTATGCCCACTAAAATAAACCGGAACAACCTTGACACCTGCTTTGGCAACAATTTTACCTAAAACGGGTGACCATTTTTTATCTTCAATTTTAAAATTTTTCAATTTCAAAGCGGATACCTCTCCCGCAGGAAATACACCCAAAGGAGATGTTTTCAATTGAGTTAATACTTCTTTTGTTCCAGATAAATTAATCGCAGTGTCAACTATATTTTCAAATGGATTAACGGCAATAATGTGATCCTTCAAAGGTTCAATTTGCCTAAGAAGAAAATTTGCCATCAATTTAGTATCAGGACGGATTTTTCCAAGTATCGATAACAATATTAAACCATCAATTCCACCATAAGGATGATTGGCTATTAATATGAAGGGTTCTGATGCAGGTATGTGCTTTAAGTCAGTATCACTCACTTCATATTCAATCCCTAATTGTGATAGAATATGATCTGCGAATTGTGCTCCTCGTTCGTCAGATAATGAATCATATACTTCATTTACTTTATCGAGTTTTAACACTTTCATCAAAGCAGGTGCTAATAAATCTAGTCTAAGCTTGTTTAGTTTTAAAGCCTTAGCGAAATCATCTTTGCTAATCAATTCATTCATATCCTTAACATTTATACTATATTTTTTTAACATGCATCCAAAAATGCCCAGACTACGTTAATTAAACATTAAAATTATGTAACTAAATTATAATGCAATTCAACAAATGTATTATCAGACAATTAAAAAAAGATTATAAATTAATCTAAAAATAAAAAAGGGAACCGAAGCTCCCTTTTTTTCAAAACATTTATAGGACTAGTATTCCCACAAATCATGTTCCTTTTCGAACAATTCTTGCTTAATTCTATCGGCTTCTAGCAAAGCTGCCACACCATTGTCTTTAAACTCATCATACTCTTTAATTTTGTTATCATGCTCATTTGATTGTTTGATGATATAGCTTGAGAACAATCTTTGTTCGAACCAATCATCATAAGTTAAACGAGCCGCATCATTTTGTCTATTAAAAACTTCATAGTTCACAAACAAATGACGTAAGTCTCTACCTGCATCTTGAGCAGCATCACTAGCATGATACTTAAGTACACATAAATCTTGTTCAGGCAATTCAATACCACCGATATTCATTTTGAATTGAGGTGCTACTGATATGATGCGAACATAATATGAAGATAACTTTTTATCAAAAATCCAATCCTCAACAATTCTGTATTTAGTGATACGCAATTCAGGAATAAAAGGATTTACTAACGTATCCATACGCGTAATCGTAGGGTCATTAGGGTCAATAGGAGTTTCTTGATAACTGGTATCAGTACCTCTTCTTGCAAATTCTTCTAAGCTGAACTGTGAAGTCAGTGAATCATTAATATATGGAACCATTTTACCTGTAAGTACTGCATTATACATAATAACGCTCAATGGATTTTTAGGCCATGCCATCGGTTGATTTGGCTTTTCTCTGATATCGACAATACGCATGATACGCTTTGAAGACATCACATCTGCCTCGCGCAAGTAAGGCCAAGCCACTACCCTACGCTCTTTTACAGCCTGACGGTTGTAAATAAAATCATCATAAACCCCTTGTGCTTTGCTTGAAAAGCTTGCCAAAAGGCTAAGTGATAAAATGGATACTATTAACTTTTTCATTATGGTTTAACTTCTACAGCTAAAGATGTTGGAACAATAACTTGACCAGCGGGTCCTTGAGCTTTAATGTTTGTTAAAATTACACGGTCACCAGGACGTGCAGTATTAAATGCTGCTTTTGCATCGTTTGGTACGGTAGGACCATTACCTTGAAATACCCTAGCATCTCCTCTTTTAGGGGCAAATACGATATTATAGCTAGTTGGTGTATAACTAACTCCTTCAAATGCGAAATCTTTCAAAGCAGCATAAATAAATGCTACTGATCTTAATTGAGAAGTAGTAACAGCACCACTCGCTTCAATAGCACCTAACATAGGAGTAGGTTTTGGGATATTTTTTATGCGGTAGCGTTGCTCACCCATTTTTTTAACACCTTCAGGAGCTTTTACTGATACTGAAACAACCAATTCTTTATTTACATCTCCAACAGGAATACTTAGGTTGAATGTACCTGCTTGTGCAGCTGGTCTTAAAGATCCTAAACTACTTGTTACAATAGTTTGGCTAGCAGAATAACCTGGAACAGAAACCGAAATAGGGTTTTCTAAACCACGGTAAACCACATTCATTTTAGTAGCTGAAACTACAGCCAAAGGTTTTACTACAAAGTAGCTACCTTCTGCATCATATGTTTTCATTGTACCATCCAATTGTCTTTGGCTAATTTTAGCTGTATACTTTTTCTCTCCTTCGCCCGAAGCAGTTACTTCATACTTTCCAATGCCACTTTCAACTTTAACAGCCGAACCGCCAACATTTAAATCAAAGGTAGAACGAGAACTTGAAGCCGCTAAGAAGATATCCGCAGAATACTTGCCACCTGCAGTGATATAAGTACCATTGTTAGGAATAATTTTAGCTTCAAACTGATCTACAACAATGTTTACTTTTGTTAAACCTTTGTTCAATTCATCCAAAACTTGAGCTTCAGTGTTTTTGATATCATTTTCAGTTTTGGTTAACAAAGTAACAACCGCTGCAACTGGAGAATGTTCAAACATTTCACTTTCCCAAGATTCACCTGTTTTTTTGTCATCTTCAGCAATCAAATCACTTTTAACATTTGCTCTATCTGCTTCAGGTAAAATATTAATCATTGAATTTCTCCACTCATTGATTTTTGCTTTAAGCTCTTTACCTTTTCCTTGCACGATTAAAAGGTTAGCATGCTTTTCGATATTACTTGCCTCTGAAATTTCACCTTCAGGGTTCGGATTTCCATCTTCGCCTAATTTACGTCCACCAGCACCAAAAATAAGCGTATCTTTTAATTCATTAATATATTTTAAAGCATATATGGCAATTTTATCAACTTGATCAGACTTAACTTTGGCATCTTTACCTTTTATATCTGATGGGTTATTACCTACATATGTGTCAATCGACTTCAAAATCGATTTGTTTTTCTTATCAATGTTTAGACCTGCTTTCTCCATACTCACTTCCACTAAATGGAATGCTTTCAGAATCTCAGCTGACACATTTAGTGCTAACAAGGCTGTTAGAACCAAATACATCATGTTAATCATCTTTTGTCTTACCGTTACTTTTCCACCTGACATTACTTTCTGTATTTATTAAATTGTAAAACGAATTTTGAAATTAATTATTGCCACGAACAGTCATAGCAGACAACATGTTGCCATATACATTGTTTAATGATGACAAGTTTTTAGACAACTTATCCATTTCAACTTTGAATACTTCGGCATTTTTGTTGGTTTCGCTAAGCGTATTAACTGTTTTTGATAATCCACCTACAAATTCGTTAATTGATTTCAAGTGATTGTTCGACTCAACAATTTCTAATTCATAAACTGAATTTAAAGAAGAAAGATTTTTAGTCATTCTTTCAATCTGCATTCCGTAGTCTTTAGAACCTTCAGAAGCTGAAACGATGCCGTTCATAGCTTCAACAGCTTTACTGTAAGCAGTGTTAACACCATTTAGTGAATTAGCAGCTTGAGAAACACTTTTGGTGTAGTTTTCAGTTGCAACAGCAGCAGAAGACAAATCTTTCAAACCACCTACATTATCGTTTAAAGCACGGATGCCGTTACCCAAACTGTTGATTAAATCTGGACCTACTTTAGCGTCTTCCAACATTTTATCTAATTTTTGAGAAAGACTACCTGTATCTTTATTTTTCTTAGGCTCTTTTGATTCTAAACCAGCTAACTCAGGATAAACCAATGTCCAATCTGGCTCTTGATGAGGGGGCTCAAATGCTGATACGAAGAAAATGGCAGCTTCAGTTAATAAACCAACCATCAACATCGCGTCTGCACCTTTCCAGTGTAAAATTTTAAACAAAGCTCCAACGATTACTACCGCTGCACCAATACCATAAGCCTTTGCCATGAAAGACTTGAAACCTTTGCTTTCTAAGAAACTGTTACCCATTTTTTGTTTTTTTAAATTTTTAAGTTAGAAAATTATTTTTTGATTGATTGTTATTATCTCTTGTCTTTGTTAGATCTTCCGATATAACTCATCACACAGCGGAAACCTGTGTATGAATTTGCACTATCTTGGTATTCATAAGTACGCGTACCACATTGAATATAATGTGCAATATCTTTCCATGAACCACCACGAATGGTTTTACGTTTTAATGTTTCAGAATCTTCTTCTTTTGCATCATATTGGAAATCAGGATTATTGTCATGCGTAAACAAATTTGCACTTTCAGCATAGGCAGAACGAGTCCATTCAGCTACGTTACCACTCATATCATACAAACCATAGTCATTAGGAAAGTATGAAGCTACGCGAATAGGATAATGTCCACCATCATTAGCATAATCACCTCTGTTAGGTTTGAAGTTAGCCAATGCACATCCTTTAGCGTTGCGTGTATAATAGTTACCCCATGGGTATAAGTTTTGATCTCTTCCACCACGAGCAGCATACTCCCACTCATATTCTGTTGGTAATCTAAATGCAGTTACAGTGTTTTCCTCGTTTTCAGAATAGAATGAATTCAAGTGAATCGATCTCCAATGAGAGAAACCATTTGCTTGTTTCCAATTTACACCTACTACAGGATAATCATCATATTTTGGATGCCAAAAATAAACTGTTGCAATTGGCTCATTGTATGAATAAGTATAATCACGCATGAAAACCAAAGTATCTGGGTAAACGTCCACTTCCTCTTTGTGTTTGAACTCACCACGGTTTCTCTTGTAGCCAGCTTGCTTGCTATATTGGGCAGCAGCTCTTAAATCAATATATTCGTATCGGTACTTTAGTTTACGCACATCAATTTGCACTGTACGATAATAGATTTCATCGCCTTTATAGTTGAGGTCTTTAATATCTTCATTACCTTTCAAGTCTTCTTCTGGATCTATTTTTTGACGGTAGTTCAAACCATGATCATATTCTCCAATCGGCTCTTCAAAGGTAAGAAAGAATTTCTCACCTAATTTTTCGCGAACTATTGAGTCATAAACTGCATCCACAAATTGACGGTATTCGTTATTTGTGATTTCAGTTTCATCCATATAAAAGGCACTTATGGTAACTTGCTTGTTTGGAGCAATCATTGCCATAGGTACATCTTGTTCATTCGAACCAATATGGAAAGAGCCTGTAGGAACATAAACTGTTCCGTAAGGTTGTGGGTGGAACCAAGCTTTTCGCCCTGGGGACCCTACCAATTCTCCTCTATCGCTGCTAAGTCCGCAACTTGCCACTGCGCCTGCAATAAAGAGGAATAAAAACCATTTGATGTGCTTCATTTTACGGTTATATAATTGATTTGTTAAAAAGCAAAAATAGCAATTGTATTATAAAAAGCAAATTTGCTTTATTTAAACTATAACGACTACTTTGATTATTTTATTGTTAAATGTTAATTTTTTATAAAAATCTTGGTGTTAACCTCGGTATTGGGATTTTAGGTTCTCTTCGTGGAATTTTAACACCAAAACAATATCTCAACATAATTTCATGGGTACCTGTGCTATAATTTAGTATTTTACCCATAGTTAAATCATATGAATAGCCAATGTTTAAACCAAACGGAAATTCATAACCTGCCATAACTACCAAATCATTGAAAGTTCTATAACTTAATCCTCCACGAATATTTTGGTTCCAAATTAATGTTGCATTTATATCTGTTGTAGTTTTAACCATATCCGTTTTAACCATTATGTTTGGATTTAAGGTAAATGCACTATTCAACTCATATTCTGCTCCAGTAATAAAATAGTAATGTCTAACATATTGAGATGTAAAACCATTACTACTAGCGTCTCTTATTTCTAACTTGGGGGTATTTAAATGAGTTGATGAAATACCTGCATAAAAATTGTTAAATATTGACAGTTGTTCTTGGGTATAATACAAACCGAAGTTTAAATCCAAGCCCAAATCCGTGATATTTCCAGTTGGAATTTTTGGATCACTTGGGTCAATCGCTTTTAATTTTGTTCCATCGAGTCCTTCTTGAACAATACCAACACCGATTCCTCCTGCCAAAATACCTCCATTGCTTCCAATAGATTGTTTGTATGCTAATGTAGCGTTAAAAGAAACAATTTTACTAAATCCTAATTCGTCAGAGTTAAAATTTGCCCCTATGCCAAAACGTTTTCCAATAGGTGCATGAATATTAGCCAATATTGTAGTTGGATTTGCTCCTCTAGCAACAGAACCTAAATCTGAGGTAACATTACCTCCACCAAATTGATTCCATTGGTTACGGCCTAGCAATGTAGCACAGATTTTATCTGAACTACCTGCGAACGCTGGGTTATAAGAAAGTCTATTAAACATAAACTGACTATATTGAGCATCTTGCTGAGCAAAAGATTTTTGACCAACAATAGTTACAAGTGCAAACACAAAAATATAAGTAAATTTTCTAATCATTAGCTTTCTGTTTTATTACTTTAGGCTTCAATAATACACATTTAATTGAATAATGCAATATTCAGAAACCAACAATAGAACGGCTCAATTAAAAAATTAGTATGTACTACTTATTTATTTCAACGATAAACCTGTCAAGTGCCATTACCATTGAGGGTGTCTCAGGGGTTGGAGCTTGAATATTTATGGTAAGTTTGGCATCTTTAATTGCCTTTAATGTAGTTGCACCAAAACCTGCAATTTTGGTGTTATTTTGAAGAAAATCAGGAAAGTTTTCGAATAGAGAACGGATATCAGCAGGACTAAAAAAAGCTATTATATCGTAGTTAACATTTGTCAAATCTGAGAGATTACTAGAACCTATGCGATAAAAGAAAGCTTCTTTGAAAACGATTTTACTCTTTTTCATGAACTTTTCAATATCTTGTTTACGCCAATCGCTGCAAGGGAATAAGTATTTGTCTTTGGCGTGATTTTTAAACAATGGGAATAATTCTGTTTCAGTTCCTTTTCCAACAAATACCTTTCGTTTCCTGACTTGTATATACTTTGATATATAATTACCTATACTTTCGTTTACGCAGAAATATTTTACATCAGGATGCATTTCAATTTTCAATTCAGCACACATTCTAAAGAAATTGTCAACTGAGTTACGAGAATTTAAAATAATGGCTGTATAATCAAGAATGTTTACCCTTTGTTGCCTAAACTCTTTATTGGGTATCGGCTGCACTTCAATAAATGGACGAAAGTCTATTTTACAACTATGTTTTTTGGCTAAATCAAAGTAAGGCGACTTATCGCTTTCAGGTTTTGGTTGGCAAACAAGTATGCTTTTTATTTTGGTATTTTTCAAAAGAAGTAATTATCTAAAATTTTAAACAACAGAAGCCAAGGCAAAATTTCTAGGGAGCAAATATAAATAAATAAATAGATTATTGGAAAGCGTAATGCACTGATTGCCATAAAAAACATGTGCAGGTTTCTGAAAATTACCCCAATAAAAAAAATAGCTACAAGTGTATAAAAGGTTGCATTTCCTAAAAAAATTCCTGAATTATAAATATAAACAATGCTCAGAGGAAGCATCAATAAACTTAGAAAACCATTAAGCGAAATGGTGTTGGTTATCAAGCCTTGAGAAAGGTGCGAAAAATTCAATAATTCCCCGATCAACCAAATCAGTATAAACTTGGTTGAATAAACTACCAACAAAACAAGGATGCTGCGCCATAAAATGCTATAAAAACTCAACTCTAATAACTCACTTCTACTTTGTAAGTAAAAAGCTATTATGATAGACAAAGTTAGAATGAAAGTAATTGATAGTTGAATAATGATTGATAAAAAATTCGTCTTACTATCACTCCAAATCCTTTGACTTAGCTGGCTATCAAATACAGATTGAATAAAAATAGTAAAGTTCTTTGGATTGGTTAATCGGGTGATAGAAATAAGAATAACTACCACTAATAATGAGATAAAGTAAGCCCTTTTGTCATTGGTCGGGCGTTTTGTTATTTGCTTTAAATTGGGTTTATTCCTCAGTGCTTTGAGTTCAAAAGCAACATTTACATTTCCATTATTACCTATGCTTTCATAAGGCATAAAAAGTTGTCTTACTTGTTGCGGGTTCAGCAAAGTGTCTAGCAAACTAAATCTTGCTTTATCTGAATTCAAAGAATCTTGAATTGCAACATTATTGCCCAAGGAATCCTGTCCAAAGGCAAAAATAGTCTGCAAAAAAAGGCAAACTATGGTAATAGGTATGTAAAATATTCGATTCAAAAATTTTTCAAAAGTAATTAATAAATCCGAAATGTATCTTGGCTGTGCGAAACTCTAATGGGTTATCAAATTGTTTCCCTGTTGCATAATACAAAGAAAAAATACCCGATCCTGTTTCGATATTTAAACCTAACCCAGCTCCCCAAGGAGTATCAGAAATAGCTGGTTTTCGTCCTTCATTTTTATACCAAGCACCATTCCAAAATAAAACAAAGTTTGAGTTCTGTTGGACAAGGTATCTCCATTCTACATTTAGAATTCCATATTGGCTTGCAAAAATACTTTGTTCATCAAAACCTCTTAGCGTTTTTAATCCACCTATCCTAAAAAGTTCATTGAAAAAAATATTTGAAGATTGCAAATACCCTGAATTAATGGATGTTTTTAGTACATTGTTTGAAAACAAATGAAAGTACTTTTCTACATTGGCAATACATCTGATTTGAAAAACATTTAATTTAATAGAGTCATATAGGTTATAAGCATTTCCTTTATTATCGCTCACTTTAAGGGTATTTATGATATTGTTTCGAATGATGTTTTTTGTACCTGCAGCAAAATCAATATCAAAAGCAAAACCCTTTTTGGGGTTTATGAAATAATCCAATTTAGATTTTCGCACAGCTATTCCATAAAAGTCGGATCGAATATCGTTTACACTTGGCAATTGTCTAATATTTTTAATATTCAAAGTGTCGACTGATAATAAAGTTGATTGCTGAATACTATAATAAACCTTTACATAATCGTTCCCAATAAATCGGTATTGCAACGCAAAATCATTTTGAACATTTACAAAGGCTGTATCATATTTTAAAATTTTCAAACCATAATCCAATCCCAATTTAGTGCCTAAGAAATATGGATAATTGAACTTCAAATTTAGATCTTGTGAGTTACCTAAAAAGCTTCTGTAAGTCAGATCAAAACTTTTACCACTTCCTAAAATATTTTGGAGTTTTAAATTAAAATCACCTGTCAAAACTAATTTGTTATTCTGAGAACTATTTGGCGCAATACCAATGATCCCATCAGCGGAACTGGCTTTCTTATTATCAAGATATAATAAGGGTCTTGCCTTGTTACCATAAAAGTAAATCGCAGGACTTTTCAGCACCTTTATATAAGCCAATTCATACAACCTTTGGTTAGCATTTTTTATTAATTTTTCATTGTATAATTCTCCTTGTTTAATACCCAAATAATTTTTCAAAAAAGTCTTAGA
>RGVD01000200.1 GCA_010027395.1 Bacteroidota bacterium | reverse complement strand
AAGAACAAGATCACCAACTTGGTATTTCATGTATCACCTAATAGAAAAGCCCGAATGTGCATGGAGTCCAACAAACTTAATCTTGGACACTTTACGTTCAGTCATTTAAAACCTCTTTTATTTTTGAACAGGGAAATGTTTTGTTTCAGGATGTTTTTTAAGCATCCAATCTAATTCATAAGTCCAAAGCTTCATACTTGCATCTCCACATTTGAGAACAATGTATTTACGCTTTTCTCTACTTACAATTGTCCAAAGTCGGTTATAGTGCAATATTAGATCACCAACTTGATATTTCATTTTACAACCGGGAAGTACTGATAGATACCAGAAGAAACGAGTTGTTTCAACTGAAAATAAGAACCATATCTGATCTTTCTTTTTCCGGCTTCAAGATGAATACCTTGGCTATCTTTTTTTACGAAGATCCAAAAGATATTTTCTGTAGATTTTACTTCCACAAACATATCACCAATGGTGAATTTCATACTTCAAGTTTGCCGGACCAATTGATTTTCAACATTTGTGTTTTTGAATTCATTACCAAGAAAAACATTGGATATTTTTGTTTAAACTGAGTTGCAAGCTCTATAAAACATGCTTTACTCAATTTACTGCAATCATAATCAAATTCATCTTTGCCTTGTGATGCATATTTGTCAATATATCTTGAAATATCGTTGATATAGATAGGAATACTTTTTAATTCGCCAGGAGTAATTGGCTTTTCTGCGACGATTAGTGCTTGGCGGGCTTTCTTTGCTTTTTCTCTAATTTTTTCAAAATCAAGTTCATCCTCCATTTTAGGAGAACGAGCCATAAGTTTCTTTTCTTCGGTTAAAGCCATTTCCATAATTCCTCCAAAAGTAATTATCTTACAAATCTTCTTTATCTACACCAACCGGACTCCATTCGTGATATTTAAAAAATTTTGGTTTATATATTGCTTTTGCGTTTGGTGAATTCATATGTTCTAAGTAAGTTTTCCACGAATCCACACGGGAATACCATGCAGTTTGGCCCACATTGTTGTCCTCAAGTGTAGCACACCCGAACACCTTGTCAAGCGAGAACCAACGGGCACTGTATTGTTCATCAGTTGGTATTCTTTCTGCTTCAATTCTACGGTTTGTTTCTTTATCAAAGACAACATTTCTATATTTTCCAGTACCTTCTCGGATCACTCTGCGAAACTTCTTAAAATCTTCTTTATCAAAAGTAAATGGTAAATATTCACCATCTCTTACAGTTTTTCCCTCGTGCTCCATATAAAAATTCTTTGGAGAACTTATCAAACTTCTATTTTGATATACTGAGTCTAGCGATACCAATCCATATGGAAATGAAACAAAATATTTATCGGGCACAACCCATGAACTTATCATCTTGGAAATATGAAACGCTCTTAATGAACCATAGACAACACTCCATGCCAAACAATCTCTTTTGTCACGATCTTTTGGATGAATAGGAACATAATATATTGAAGTATCTCGTCTTTGTTCGTCTATGTTCTTTTCCGCAAAAAGAGTTTGTTTGTAAGAACCATATTCATATATATGATCGCCTATACGGTCTCTTAAAATAGGGTGCATTTCACGATGTGCAACAATCCATATGGTTTCACACCCTGCATAAGTACATTGCATTATAGCGTGTTCTATTGCTGTTAATTTATAACCTACTGGCATCATACAATCATGCCAAGGCATATCAAAATCAAGTTTTTCACCTGCAACTGGAATTATACCTGCAAGGTGAAACTTAGTTATATCTTTCTTTCCATCTTCTATATCAGAGAGCATAGGGATTTCCTAACATTTCGGTTATTTTCTTTAAGTTTATATCTTTTGTTTCTTTTCGTTCCATCAACATCTTATCTTCTGATAGTTTTGTATCTAATAAAATTTCTCTTTTGAGAATTGAAGTTTTAATTTTGTGTGTTCTACCAGAACCATTTGATAGGGGTTCAAATCTACCTACAACACCATGATTTTTTAATACTTCTGTAGCTTTCAACCTTGCATAAACTTCACTATAATTCTCTTCTTTTAATTGTGCTTGTGTAAGATGAGAAACTGCAATCAATTGTGATATTTTATTATCTATCATCGTATAAAACTCAGTTATAAACTCTTCGCCTGTATTGATTTTATTTATAACTTCTATATCTTGTGCTTGTATATTTTCTACTTTTATAGTATCAAGAACTCTTAATTTTTCAGTTGGTTTGATTTCATCATAACGAATGATATTGTTGTATTTAATCTGAATCTTATATGCTGTTTTACCAAACACGGTTAAAATATTGTCTTCGTCAAATCTACATGTTGATGCTTTATCGGCAAGTGGATTTAAACCAGCATATGAAAGATAATAACTCAATCTTCTCCATGCCAAATTCTTATTTAGCCCAGTTGGATCAGCGTCACGATAAAAAGGAAGTTGAGGGTTTACCATTATTAGTGGTATTCCCTCAACATAACTGTGTATAAGCGCTTCTAGAGTTCCACCAAGAATTATGGTGCTATAATTTAGTTTTTCTAGTTTTTCCATAGAGATATTTGTAATAGAATATCACGGAAACAAAAATAATGTTTAGAGAATAGTTTATTAATAATGGGTAAGAAAACTTTTCAAATACGACATATGTCAATGTAAAAACTTCTCCAAACATCCATAGCCACAACATAGCGTGACTTGTTCCATCTGCATTTTTTTCTTTAAACACTTTAATAGCTTGTGGAAAAGCACAAATAGCTAGACATACACCACCAATCCAACCTAATATTTCCATATCACGACTTTCTTACTTCATTATAAGCACCCATAGTCTCTGGAAAAAGTTGCTGAATTATTTTTAACATAGCATTAGCAACTTGAACTATTTCCCATTGTGCTCCTTCGTGAGAACGTAATTCAATAAACTTGAGAATATTATTCAAATTTGCTGAAGCATAGTATTCCGTATAAAGATTTTGTGGCAATACTCCTCTTGCTTGCTCACGACAAACTCCAGATTCCATTAATTTATTATAGATCTCTAGACTTTGTTGGTGATGTTCTGAAATGAGCTGATTAGCATCTTTACCGTCAATAACTGGATTAATTAGTTCATTTTCGTTACTTGCTTGACGATTGTTTTTGTGTTGTGTACGAAATTGGTTTGGTTGATAAAATTCCATTTTTTCAGCAGTATAGCGACGAGAAATTTCGTTATATGACCAAGTGCGATGGCGGTGATGCTGTGAACGAATAAATAATGGAACCTTTACACGAAAGGTTACAAAACAATGTTCTAGCGTTGATGTATGTTTGTGTTTAATAAGATAACGAATCAGTTTCCTATCTTTATCATTAAGTTCTTCTTGATGAAGGCCAAAGCTTACACGCGCACTATTGACAATCGTTAGATCATTTCCAACACTATCAACTAATTCTACTTTACCAATACTATCACCATACAGTTCAATGCTTTTCATGATTGTTCTCCATTTTATTCACAAGCTTTTTCATCCAAGTATATAATTTTTCTATCTCTTGTAAGGAAGCGTCATTTTTTATTCTATTTGCTTTGTATGAAATACAAACGACATTATCTTTTGTATATCCCTTTTTAGAATCGATTCTATCAATAGAAGGCGAATTGTCAGCAGCAATTCCACAGGATTTTTCCAGAACAATTCCAAGAACTGGACATATTTCTGGTATTTTTATGTCTTCAATAGTTAAATTGAATTCTAAATTTGAATTTTTAGCACGACTTCTTGCTCTTGATAGAATGGCTTTTTCTATATTATTATTGCGCCATTTTGCTGTTTTATCACTATGATATTTTTTAAATTCTTCGCTTTCTCTTGATTTATAAGTTTGTCTGGCTGTTTCATTATAACATTCTATACATATAGAACGTTTATGATTCTTGCTGTCGCCTCTTGAATAAAAATCTTCTAGTTCTTTTTCTTTTTTACAGCGGCGACACTTCTTCATTTCTTCCTCTTTCGTTTTATTGGTTCTTCAACCAACTTTGCTTGCCAATTTCTGTCAATACTATTACCAGCATTATTGTGAGAAGTCAATAGAGATTCTACTGCTGTTCTTCTTTGAAAAGCCTCTCCAAATACTTCTAAAGTAAAAAAATCATATAATTCTTCTAAAGAAGATATTTTAGTGTGTACAATGCCTGTTGATTTTTCTATTATGTGTATTACTTTCATTCATAATAAATATCTCCTTAAAAGCGAAATCCGTGGCGCTTCGGCAGCTTACCACGGATCACACAAGCGAACAAACAGGCAGAGTGATTATTATCCTAATATACCATAATAATTTGTTACCCAAGTTTCTACAGCAGATAAATCAACTGTTTGGTCATCCCATACAGCAAATGTTTCTATTGTGCCATTAATTGTACCACCACCGCCACCATCACCACCAACACTTGAACGCCAAGTGAAAGAAGCACCGGTAGATTGGGTACCAGTCCATTCTGTCCCATTGATTCTTAATTTTAGCTCAGTTGGTGTATTTTTCCACGATAAACAATATCTTACGCCGACCTGTGGAATAAAACCGGTTGCACTCAACTTATTGTTATTTAGACTTGATATATTTATATAAACAAGAACAATGTCAA
>RGVD01000199.1 GCA_010027395.1 Bacteroidota bacterium | reverse complement strand
GACGTATAATTATACGTCTCTATAATAAAATTTCTAACCCCTGCATCGTATACATCTTGGATATAGGCATGGCCATCATTCCTTTCACCTTTTATAGCAATAAAAACAGAGCTTTCTGGGAAAATAATTTTACGAGAATCTATAAGCAAATGTTCAATGCTACTTTCATTATTTGCAGATTTGTTTTCCTGCAAAAATTGAGCATCAAGAATGGCGGCTATTTGTTTGATTGTGTAATGCATCTTTTATTTGAACAAACAAAAGTAAGTAATTTATACAATCGTATACTTGCAATTATCAATAAGACTAAAATGGAGGCCAAGAAAAAATACCTAAGTAGGTCGGAAGCATTGCTAAAGCTCATGTCTTATTGCGCTTATCAGGAACGTTGCCATGAGGAGGTAAAACAAAAGTTATTTGATTTAGATGTGTATTATGAGGAAGCAGATGCCATCATAGTTGATTTGATAACAAATAATTTTTTGAATGAAGAGCGTTTTGCTAAAGCCTTTGCTGGAGGAAAGTTTAGGGTAAAAAAGTGGGGGAGAAGAAAAATAATTCAAGAATTGAAAATGAAAAAAATTTCTGATTACTGCATCAAACAGGGTATGAAAGAAATTGATGCAGAAGATTACTGGAATGTATTAAATCAATTGGCAGAGCAAAAAATGGCGAGTTTAAAAGACAAAAATGTATTGGTGAAAAGAAACAAGACTGCCAAATATTTAGTTTCAAAAGGCTATGAGATGGACTTAATTTGGGATGTGTTAAAAATATTGGAATAATCACTTAAATTATTCAACTGTTTTTCAAACACTTGTGTTCATTTTCCTGTGAAATAGCTATATGTAGTGATTTTGTCAAATCGCATTCAACATACCTTGCAAATGAGAAATTACTTTTTTTATTAAATGGTTTATTTAATTTAAAGAGCCTATTTTTTCATAATGAGGTTTAACGGGGTTGCTAAAACAGCCCCGTTTTTTTTGTCTCATTTTAAACAAAGCAGCTATCGCAACTATTTGTGTAGAATAACTATCAGCTAACATAAAATAATAAAATAAAAACGATTTAATTACTAAGATTAGGGGCAATTAATACATACAGTAGTATTTTATTTGTAGTGTTTATAGAAAATAAAATGGTAGCAATTGGAATAATTGAAGACGATGATCTTCTAAGAAGAAATATTGAAGAATACATGGCTTTGCAAGATGACTATTACATTGCATTTTCAGCTTCAAATATTGATGATATAAAAGATGCTATTTTTCCACCTGATATAATCCTTCTTGACATTCACTTAAAAGGCCATAATAGTTTAAATCGAATTGGATACATTAAAGAGCTTTTTCCTCAGTGCAAGGTAATAGTTATGACGGGTAGATATAAAGATGAAGCATTATTAGAGGCTATAAAACTTGGCGCGTCTTCATTTATTAACAAGCCTTTTAGTTTAAAATCTTTGGAAAAACTAATTGTACATACTTTAAAAAACGGTAATTACTTAGAGCCTAAAGTTACTAATGCATTGATTGAAGTTTTACAATCTAATTCCATTTCAAAAAACATCGTTCAAAAATTTAATCTAACAGAAAAGGAATCTGATATTATACACTCAATGACACAAGGTGATACTTATGTAGTGATTGCTCACAAATACCAAATGACTCTGGCAAATTTGAATCATCAAATAAGAAACATTTGTATTAAAATGGGTGTACATGGCAAAAGAAAGTTATTATCAGCAATTCAAGAATTAAAATAAATGAAAGTCCTAGTTATTGACGATGATGCTATCAACAGAATGATTCTATCTCATTTATTTGAAGATAGAAAAGCTGAGGTGCTTGTTGCAAAAGATGGACTAGAGGCATCAAAAATATTGAAAATAGAAACTGATATTGATGTTGTTTTGCTTGATTTGAACATGCCTGTTATGGATGGATATGTATTTATGAAACATTTAGAATCTGATGTTTTTAATACTTATCATTTTAAACTGCTTGTCGTTAGTGCTACCTTAGAGTCTCATTTCTACGAAAAGGCAAAGCAAATGGGGCTGACATTAAATCGCCTAAACTTTTTTATAGGAAAGCCCATAAATCTAGATTATTTATACTCAATTGTTATTAAACTATTGTCAAATGGAACTTGATCTTATTGGTAAGAAGATTGCAGATAATTTTGATTTTGGATTAATAGTCGAAAATATAAATCGAGAGGTCACATTTTGCAACCAAAAATTCCTTGATATTTTTGATATCAAGGAACAATCAAAAGAAATTATTGGTAAAAATGCTGAGCAGATTGCAGTTTTCATGAGACCGCATTTTAAGGATATAGAACTTTTCGAATGGGGTTTAAAAGAACTTCCTCAAAAATGCATTAAATATGAGAATACTTTTAATACCCTTTTAAATCGCACAATTAAGGTTAAATATATTCCATTGTTTATTGATTCAGTTATTGAAAGACATGTTTGGCAATTTGAAGATATAACTGAATTAGAATTAAAAAATCTTGAAATAAAAAAACAAAGAGAGTATTACCTTAAAATTTTAAATCGAATCCCATCAGATATTATTATCGCAAATGTCAATCATGAATTTGAATTTATTAATGAGCATGCAATAAGTAATAATTTGAGAAGAGAAGCATTAATTGGGATGAATGCAAATGATTACTTAAAGGGAAATATAAGTAATTCTTCAGAAATCGTTCATGCAAGAAATGAGAATTTTAAACTTGCAATTCATGAAAATAGAAGGGTAGATTATGTTGAGGAAATTCCTTCAACAAAAGGCGGTATTAGTTATATTTATAGAAGTCTGCAACCCGTATTAAATGAAGACAACAAAATTGATTTTGTGCTCATTTCAGGTACTGACATCACTAAACAAGTCGAATCGGAGACAAACAAACAAATATTAAATTCAAGATTTGATAAATTAATTAATAAAATTAATGATGCCGTTTTTCAAATTGACTTTAATGGAAAAATTATTTTTATTAATCAAGCCGCTTTTGATTTATTTCCATTTTTTGGGAAGACCCAAGAAGGCTTATTTGCTTTTGTAAATACCCAACTTATCAGCTTTGCAGATAGAATGCAATGTTTAAGACCCATTGTTTTAGTTAAACAAAATAAAAGTGAAGTGAATGGTGTTCTTCGAATTGGAAATGAAGATAATGGTATTCTATTTTTGAAGTATTCTTATTGGTATACCAATAACACTGAAGATGGTGAAACCATTTTAGGTAGTGTAACCGATGTTACAAATCAATATGTTGAAATGAATGCAATGAAGTTTGCCATCGAAAAGGAACAGCAATTAAATTCGATGAAGTCGAAGTTTATCAATATCACCTCTCATGAAATTAGAACTCCCTTGTCAGTAATTCTCTCTTCTGCTGAAATAATTGATTTGACTTTACCAAAGGAAAACCCTAATTTAATTGTTAATCCAAAGGATTATACCCAAACCATCATGCAGGAGGTGCACAACGTTACCAATATACTTAATGAGTTATTGATCGTTGGTTCTATTGAATCTCCTAACTCTAAATTTAAGGGAGAAATGGTGGAAATTCAATCATTTGTTGCTTCATCCACCACTAAATATTTACCTTATATTGATGGAAGAGCTTTGCAGGTCTTTTATTCTGTTGAGCCATCAGAGCAAATATTTATTGATAAAAAATTAATGAAGCATGCTTTGGATAACCTTTTGAATAATGCTTTTAAGTACTCATCAGGCAAAAAAGATCCCATTTTGTCCATCTTTAAAAAAGATAACAATTTAATATTTAGTATTCAAGATTTTGGAATAGGAATTCCTGCGGATGAAGTAAATAATTTGTTTCATTCGTTTTATAGGGCAAGCAATGTTTCTAATATTTCTGGCACTGGCATTGGTTTAATGGTAGTGGAACATGCGGCTAAAATGCATAAGGGAGCTGTTGAAGTATACAGTGTTTTAAATGAATTAACTGTTTTTAAATTAATCATACCAAATAGTCATCAGTGATGCTTACAGGAAAAGAAAAAATTGTAGTGATAGAGGACGACCCGGGCGTGATAAAGGTAATGAAAGGATTATTCCCATTCTTGAAAATTAATGCGCAATTTGCAGTCAATGGCAATGATGGTATTAACTTGATTAATGAAATAATTCCGGATTTAGTTATTTGCGATATAATGCTTCCAGATATTCAAGGATATGATGTGCTAACTGCTATCAAATCAAACAGTAAAACATATAAAATTCCGTTCGTATTTCTTTCAGCATTTGCGGAGCCCGCAGATATTAGAAAAGGCATGGACTTGGGTGCCGATGATTATTTGACCAAACCATTTACAAGCGCCACATTACTAAAAACAATTGAAGCCAGATTAGAAATAAAAAAGAGAAATGATCAAATTGATAGTGCTGAGGAAAACGAAAAATGGTTAAATCTATTTGGAAATAATTTTAACCATGAGTTTATGACGCCCCTTCATGGCATCATTAATTCAGTTGAATTAATGAGATTAAATGCGGATAAGGTTCCTCCTGCCTCCATTACTGAATTAACTGACGCCATCTATTCCTCTGGATATAGAATGATGAGAAACACCAAAAAGTTACTCATCCACACTTTATTTAATAATAAAGTCAATTCAAAACCGCTTATTCGT
>RGVD01000198.1 GCA_010027395.1 Bacteroidota bacterium | reverse complement strand
GGTTTTGAAATTGATAGCTACTACACGTTACTTGTCCCAGATTGTGGTAATGTTTTATGTCAAAACTTAATAAATTGGTTAGAAAATAACAATTATTGTGCTTGATATTGAGTAACAGTTTTTTTTAGATATTCTATACAGCACATGCCGCTTAAGAGGATTGTTTTCACTAGGCTTAGGGTGATAAAAATCATCGCTTGGGTTATGTTTCCAGTGGAGAATTAATGTAATTCATCCATGAATTGCAGCGCAGTTTTTTCAAATTCATTAAAACGATTCTCGAAACCATGATCTGCACCATTAATAGTAACAAACCTAGGATATATGTTTTCTTTTTCCAAGGCTTGTTTTAAATTCAACTGCTCTTGTAAAGAAACTCTATCATCTGCTGTGCCATAAACTATCAGTACCTTAAGTGTTTTTGGTATATTTGTGAGATTATTGACGGGATTGCGACTCTTAACCCAATCTTCAAAGGTTGTATGTGGACTGTTTTTGAAAAATTGTTTAAAAAGATATTTCATATCAGGTCGTTGTTGCATCGTTACCTGTAGGTCTACGTTACCTGAGACAGAGATGGCTTTATTTACAACTTGCTGAACGTATTTGCTTTGTTGTAAAGAAAGAAACATTTCTAAAGCACCGCGACTTACCCCCATCATTGTAAAAGGTGCCTGCAGTTTTACATTCGAAAAATCTTCAAGACGAGGGATAAACTTAAGAAGGTTTTCAACATCATGGACATCTTCTCCACCAAATTCATCTTGACCTTTATAAATATTTCCGCGATATAAGGTACCTACAACGTTATAGCCCTTAAGAAAAGAGAAACGATTATTGGGTCGCATAAGACCAAAAAATTTATTCCCCCCGCGTAGAAATATTAAAGTTGGGCTTTGTTTCTGATTTGTTAAGTAGCTAAAATATCCAGCTACTTCATGTCCATCACTAAGATATTTGAAAATCACAATCTTACGATCACCACTGATTAAGGGGGCTTTTAATTCAGCGGGGATACTCTTATCTAAAGACAGTTGCTCTGTAATGTCTTTAAAGTCAGTGTTTCCTTTTAATCTATATATTTCGGCTCTGCTTTTAGATAATTTTAAGGATTGATAGTCTTTATATGTCCTGATAATAACATTATGATACGTGGCAATTAACGCAACAAAAATTAGAATAATTAGCAAACTTATTTTTTTTATCATGGCTGTTCGTTTTGTAGGAAAAACTCATGTAGTTTTTCTCGTAATAATTTCTTATCAGGTAGTTGAGTTTTATATTCTGCGATTACTGCTGGTGATAAGGTTCTATTTAGAGCAAATTCAACAACTTCATTATCTTTATTTGCACACAGTAATATTCCAATAGCTGGATTTTCATGTTGTTTTTTTTCATTTTGATCTAATGCTTCAAGATAAAAAGAAAGCTTGCCTAAATATTCTGGTTCAAAACGGCCTACTTTTAATTCAAATGCAACCAAACAGTTCAATCCCCGATGAAAAAATAATAAATCTATAGCAAAATCTCGATTACCAACTTGGATAGGATATTCTGAGCCTACAAAGCAAAAATCTTTTCCTAATTCAATTAAAAAATCTTTTAGCTTATGTAATAACCCTCGTTGTAAATCTATTTCATCATGTCCATCTGGTAAATCCAAAAACTCTACCATATAGGCATCTTTAAATATGCTAATTGCTTCTGGCCTTAATTCCGTAAGTATCTTAGAGCTTTTTTGAGGGTGTAACATTGCTCGTTCAAAAAGAGCGGTTTTTAATTGTCGCTCTAATTCTCGTTTGCTCCACTGTTCGCGAATGGCTTGATTAACATAGAAAAGTCGTTCTTCTCTACTCTTGCTTTGACTCAATATAATTAAATTATGAGTCCATGGTAATTGTCTCACCAGTGGTGAGATAATTTCATCGTGGCAATATGTTTCATAAAACTGACGCATCCTAAATAGATTTACTTTAGTAAAACCCCGCAATCCTGGTAGAGTTTCAGCAATATGGCTAGCCAATTGAGGGATAATTGCATCACCCCATTCTGCATTTTTTATTTTCAGGCTAATGTATTGTCCAACTTGCCAATATAAATCAACCAGTAGGGTATTAACTGCTTTATAAGCTTTTTCACGAGCATTATGAATTAACCCGATTATTTCAGAGAATTGCACTATCGGATCGTTTGTAATATTTTTATCCATATGAAGGTATTCAAAATAAAATTGTTAATTTTGTCAGGCGACATTCCTAATACATTGCACGACGACTCCAATGATATCGAGTTTAATATCATCACCTACTTTAATGTTTGGCCAATTATCATTTAACGTTAATAATTCAAATTCTGGTGAAGTATAAGATAGTTTTTTGTACTGGCAAATAATCACTTCAGATTTACCATCCATCCTAACTACTACATAATTTCCCGGTTTTGGCTGCACAGAAGAATCGATCACCAGGGTATCATTAAGTCTGAACTCAGGCATCATACTGTCATCAATCATCTTTAAAGCAAATGCATCTCCCTCTAATGTTGTTAATAACGCTGTGCTAACAGAAATTAGTACAGCATTATCTACACTACCTTGTTCACGTAGTTTATTGAGACAATGTTTGGCATCACATGCCTGATGATGGTCGAATAAGGGAATTAACCGGCCCAGTTTTTTAGTTTGGTTCTCTTGTTTTTCATCCGACAAACACATTAAAAAAGCTGCGGATACTTCTAAGGCATTAGCCAACTGCTTAATTTCTTCAGGGCCAGGGGTACGTAGCCCATTTTCCCAATTATTAATTCGCGATTGTTTAAGATCGGTAGTCAAATTTGCCAGCCCTTGTTGACTAAGCCCCTTTGCCTTACGTGCCTCATAAATCCGTTGGCCAATTTTTTCTTTAATCGTGGACACTATTCCCCCCTAAAAAAAATTGAAATCACTCTTGATTAACCACATATCGTGCTATATTATGAGCATTAATTAGCACGAAAAGTGACAATAAATAGGTTTATTGAGTTCAATTTATCATAAAAGCAATATAAAAACGAGAAATTTGGATATTTTTATGCATAGTTATTTAAAAATAACTTCACAAGAACTTAGTGCATTAATGGGGTTACCCTATCTTCAGCAGGTTACTTACTTGCTAGGCATAAGACCTTATATGGATGCCACTACTTCGCTTGTTGGAATCAAAAGAGGCATTAGTTACCAATCATTGGCGGAAACCTTATACGTTGAACCGCATCAAGGGATTCAATCAGGTAGTCCTAGTCGTCAACAATTACGACGCGTGATCAAAGCCTTAGAACGCGCAGGACTAGTGTATATACAATCCGATGATAAACACCTCATTTTAAAATGTTTGTTGGCTAATTCGAATTATTCTGTCCAAAATAAAGCCGACACAAACCCGACACAGCAAGCCGGCACAAACCCAGCACAAAGACAATCAATAAAATCAAGCGTAGTAGAGGTTATCGACACAAATCCAGGCATACCTCAACCCCTAAAAGCCGACACACCTCATATAGAAGATAATTATTTATATATTTTCTTGCAGCAAATGTTTGAGCAATTTTGGTCGCTTTACCCTGAGAAAAAATCGCGTGAATGTGCGTTTGAAACTTTTAAGAAAATCAATCCGGATGATCAGCTCCTAAGAACTATGCTGCAAGCGATTGAATGCCAAATTAAAGCCCGCAGTGCAAAAGAGTCACGCGGTGAGTGGGTGCCAGCTTGGAAATATCCAGCAAACTGGTTGGCACAAAAATGCTGGGAAGATGAAGTCAGAATTGAAGTAACTGAGGAGAAAAGGAATGCAAAGCATCGCCCAAGTACTAAAAACACAGCCCATGATCCATTCTGGAACCCAGAAACAGAAGACACAGCAAGCGCCAGTGAAGATGAATTCAAGCCAAATAACGTCATCAACCTGCAATGCTACCGACAGCAATAAAAAGCGTATTGAGAATCTGTTTACACGCTTTGCTGTCTTTTATGGGCACCTGTGGCGCAGTCAGTTTAAGAGCGATGGATTTTTGGAGTTTGCCAAAAATGAATGGCTGGAGGGGTTAAGTCGATTCAGTGATGACATTTTGAATCAGGCCATCATTGAATGTCGGGACTATTGTGAAATGCCTCCAAGCTTGCCTCAGTTAATTGGCATTTGTCGTGACATAAAAAAGCGAAATAACGTTTATGTCGCACCCAAAGAATTTGCCCCTGCAAGTAAAGAGGTGGCGTTCGCTGCCATCAAGCAGTGCAAAGCATTTTTATTTTAAAAACTACAGGAGAAAAAACATGTTGGTATTAACAAGAAGAGTCGGGGAGTCTGTCGTTATTCATGATGATGTTTACTGCACGATCGTGGGATATCGGGATGGAGAAGTACGGCTAGCTTTTGACGCACCTAAATCCATTCCCGTACATCGTGATGAAATTCAGCGACGCATCTATCGGGAACGCCAAAAAGATAAATGGTTCCATGACAATGCTCCAAATAAGGAAAGCATTGTTGACCGTTTAATCAGCAAATTCAAGAACAGGGTAAAACTTAGTGAATATCATCAATAAGAAAATCATCACTCAGGAATTAACCAAAATGATAGAGCAAGAAGAACAAAGTACAACGGTTAAAGATAGAGCCTGCGAAAAGCTAAGGCGTGATTTAGGTGGTTTGATTATAGGCGCGCTTAGTGATCCTA
>RGVD01000197.1 GCA_010027395.1 Bacteroidota bacterium | reverse complement strand
TTATACAGGAATAATGTTTGTTGAAAACCCAATAGATGCCTCATCTCTTGGATTTATGCATATTGATGCATACGTGGATAATGCAAGCACCACCATCGGAATTCAAATAAGAGACATTGGAGCTGACAAATTAATTAATACGGATGTGAATACAGGTAATCCAACAGGAGATGATAAAGATTTAAGAACTAATTTATCAAACTTTCAAACAGGGGTTTGGAAGTCTTTTGACATCCCTTTAAATGGCAATATTGCCAACCAAAAAGGAAATCTTGGTGCAATTATAGTTACTGGCGGACCTAATTTTATTCTTGACAATATTTACTTCTATAAATAATAAGTATATCAGTAGTAACTAAAAATATAATAAATTTATGAATAATAAAATCAAAACAATTCTATTTGCAATCATCGCTTTAAGTGCAGTGGGCTGTGAAATTGAACCAAAGCAAACACTACCAGAAAGAAAATTTGAATTGGCATGGAGTGATGAATTTGATGTTGATTCAAGTGCTGCCCTTGACGCTGCAAAATGGACTTACGACATAGGTACTGGAGAAAATGGTTGGGGAAACAACGAACTCCAAACTTACACCCAAAACCTAAAAAATGTATCATTAGATGGGAAAGGTAATTTGGTTATTACTGCCTTAAAAAGCACTTCAGGATACACATCGGCACGAATTAAAACAGAGGGTTTATTTTCCAATCAATTTGGACGCGTAGAAGCTCGTATAAAAACACCAACTGGTTCAGGTATATGGCCTGCCTTTTGGATGCTAGGTAGCAATATTAAAAAGGTGGGATGGCCGCAGTGTGGAGAAATTGATATAATGGAGCAAAAAGGGAAATTTTCAAATATTAACTATGGTTCCGTTCATGGCCCAGGTTATGCAGGGGGGCAAGCCATCACCGCACCTTATGTATTGCAGAATGACAGATTCGATAATAATTTTAACGTGTATGCTGTAGAGTGGAGTGAAAACAAAGTTGACTTTTTCGTGAATAATTATCTGTATAAAAGAATTACCCCTTCTGATGCATCCGGGCAGTGGGTGTTCAACCAATCATTTTTTATCATAATGAATATAGCGGTAGGTGGCAGTTTTATTGGTCCTCCGAACGACAATACGCCATTTCCAGTTTCAATGTTAATTGATTACGTTAGAGTATATAAGCAAAAATAATTTTACTTAATCGTAAAACAATCCACTCAACATAGTTAATATGATTACCCAAAATAATAAAGCATACTCATACTAAAAGAATCTTCTGCTGTAGCCTTAAAAATTGCAAGAAAATAGGAATTAAATAATGTCAGGTCAAAAACAAGATAAACAAGAATCTTTAGTAGAAATAAAGAGATTAAAAATAGAAGCCGAAAACTTCTTTTGCATTTCAAATATTGACGAAATGCGACCATTTTTTATGAGTATTGTTAGCGAATCTAATCATTGGATGTTTATGTCTAGCAATGGAGGTATTTCAGCCGGCCGTAAGAGTGCTGAATATGCATTATTCCCATATTATACTGCCGATAAAATTACCGAATCAAATGATATTACTGGATCAAAGTCTATATTCCAAGTATTTAAAAATGGCGAGATGCATGTATGGGAGCCATTTTCAGATCGCAATGATAGTTCGTGGCACATTACCAGGAATCTATACAAGAACGCTATAGGAAGTAAAATTATTTTTGAAGAAATCAATCATAACTTTAATCTTACTTTTAGATACGAGTGGAACTCAAGTAATATTTATGGATTTGTAAGAAAATCTTCCTTAGAAAATTTAGGAGAAATAGAATTAACTATTAATCTAATCGATGGTATTCAAAATATAATGCCTGATGGTGTGAGCAGCGATTTGCAGAACTCAACAAGCATTTTAGTTGATGCATACAAACGTAATGAGCTAGATACAGATTCAGGTATGGGTATTTTTACGTTGAGCGCAATAATAGTTGATAAAGCCGAACCCAGCGAAGCACTTATGGCTAATATCGCTTGGTCTCAAGGTTTGGATAATCCGATTTACTTAATTTCTTCTTTGCAACTAGATGCCTTTAGAAAAGGATTAAAAGTAGTTCAAGAAGAAGATGTAAAAGCAGAACGAGGAGCATACTTCGTTAACAAAAAAATCACCCTTTTACCTTTAAACAAAAAAAGCTGGATAATAGTAGCCGATGTTAATCAAAGTCAGGTAAATGTTGTTTCGCTTATCAATCAGATTCAAACAAACAAAAATCTTGAAAAACTGGTGATGGAAGATATTGAACTTGGGTCTAAACGCTTGATTGAATTAAATGCATCTTCTGATGGGATACAATTATCAACTGATGTTTATAGAGATACAAGACATTTTTCGAATACACTTTTTAATATTATGCGAGGAGGTGTTTTCGATTTTAATTACCAAATCGAAAAATGGGATTTATTAAAATATTTTGCTGGAGCTAACAAATTAGCTTATGAAAATCACAAGGAATTATTACAACAATTGGATGAAACATTCACGGTTTTTGATTTAGAAAAAATTGCTAGTCAAGTTGATGATAAAGATTTTAAGAGACTTTGTACAGAATACATGCCTTTAAAATTTAGTAGGAGACATGGTGATCCAAGTAGACCATGGAATAAATTTTCGATCAATACACGCAGTGCAGTTGACCATTCAAAGATTCTAGATTATGAAGGCAATTGGAGAGATATTTTTCAAAATTGGGAGGCCTTAGCAATTTCATTTCCCGCCTTTACAAGGAGCATGATTCATAAGTTTTTAAACGCAACTACTTTTGAAGGATATAACCCCTATAGACTAACCAAAGGAGGCTTTGATTGGGAAACGGTAGAACATGACAACCCCTGGTCATATATTGGTTACTGGGGCGATCATCAGATAATCTATTTATTAAAATTATTGGAAATTAATGAGAAATATTACCCAGGTGAGCTAAGCAGCCAATTTAATAAAGAGCAATTTGTGTTTGCTAATGTTCCATATAAAATAAAAAATTATCAGGATATCTTAAAAAACGCTAAAGATACTATCGAATTTGATAAGGAGTTAGACACCAAGATCAGAAAAAAAATGGAACTGATTGGGTCAGATGCTACCCTATTGGAAGCTCAAAACAATAAAATATACACGGTAAATTTTATTGAAAAAATAATAACCACAGTTCTATGCAAACTATCTAATTTTATTCCAGATGCTGGAATTTGGATGAATACGCAAAGGCCAGAATGGAACGATGCCAATAATGCCTTAGTTGGAAATGGCGTCTCAATGGTAACACTATACTACCTTAGAAGGTTTCTCGTATTTTTTGAAAAGCTAATTGAACAGACCGATGAAGAGCGCGTAGAAATTTCAAATGAGTTAATCATATTTTTCAAAAAGGTACATTCAACCTTTGATGATAATGTGGGTTTATTGAAAAATGGAATAAGTGATTCGCAACGAAAAGAAATACTTGATAGTCTTGGTGAGGCAGGAAGCAATTATAGAGAACATATATATAAAAATACTTTTTGGGGCGAGAAAAGAACCATTTCGTATCGTAGGCTCAGAGCCTTTATTAAAGTCAGTTTAGAGTTTATTGATCATACAATCAATGCTAATAAGCGTGATGATAATATGTATCACTCTTACAATTTGATGAGCCTTCATAACAATAAAACTATTACAATTTCTCACCTGAATGAAATGCTCGAAGGCCAGGTCGCTGTGCTAAGCTCGGGCTATTTATCTACTAATGATGCCACAAAATTATTGGAAAGCATGAAGCAAAGTGCGCTCTTCCGTCCCGATCAATACAGTTATTTACTCTATCCAAATAAGAAGCTTCCTAAGTTTTTACAAAAGAATAAAATACCCAAAGCAACCATTGAACAATCAAAACTGATTGCAATGATGCTTGCTGCTGGTGATAATTCAATCGTAGAGCAAGACATAAAAGGTGAATATCATTTTAATGGTAATTTTAAAAATGCCTCCGATTTAAATGCTGCCTTGTCAAAATTAGATGATGCTAAGTATGAAAGTTTAATTCAAAAAGAGAAACAAGCGCTGCTTGAAATATTTGAGTCCGTATTCGACCATAAATCATTTACGGGTCGTTCAGGTACATTTTATGGCTACGAAGGCCTTGGTTCTATATATTGGCATATGGTTTCTAAATTACAATTGGCAGTTCAAGAAGTATGTTTGCAAGCAATTGAAAAAGATGAAAAGCCCGAGGTAATTGGTATACTTTTAGGTCATTATTACGAGATAAATGCTGGAATAGGGGTGCATAAATCACCTTCACTCTACGGTGCTTTTCCAACAGATCCATATTCACACACTCCAGCCAATAAAGGGGCTCAACAACCGGGTATGACAGGCCAAGTAAAGGAAGACATTCTCAGTAGATTTGGCGAATTGGGTGTTTTTGTTGCTGATGGTTGTTTATATTTTAATCCTTGTTTGCTTCGCAAAGATGAGTTTACTAAACAAGATCGAACATTCCGTTATGTTAACATAAATAAAGAACATAAAATATTTGCCCCTGCCATTGGTTCGATATGTTTTACAGTTTGCCAAGTCCTTGTTATTTATTGCTTGTCTACTGATAACATTCTGGAAATTGAAAAAAAGGATGGAACATTGAGTAAGCTTGATTCACTTTACTTAGATAGAGAAACAAGTACTCAAATATTTAAA
>RGVD01000196.1 GCA_010027395.1 Bacteroidota bacterium | reverse complement strand
CAAAAATAAAATAATTTTATTGAAAATCAACAAGTTTTATTGCCTTTTGAAAAGGAAGGAATACAATAAAAGGTGTACAATTACAACAATTTCTTCCAGTTTATCTCATCTGCCAACAGTTGTTTTAGTTGACTTAGGTTAACACGTTCTTGTGTCATGCTATCGCGGTGGCGTATGGTAAAAGTATCGTCTTGCAAAGTATCATGGTCGATGGTGATGCAAAAAGGTGTACCCAATGCATCTTGTCTGCGGTAGCGTTTTCCAATGGCATCTTTTTCCTCATAGAAGCAATTGTAATCAAACTTCAATTCATCCATTATCAACCTTGCTTTTTCAGGCAAACCATCTTTTTTTGTCAGTGGGAAAATTGCCAATTTTATTGGAGCTAACACAGGAGGTAAACTCAATACCACACGGGTATCTCCTTCGCCCACTTGTTCTTCTTTATAGCTGGCACAAAGCACTGAAAGGAATAACCTATCTAATCCTACAGAAGTCTCAACCACGTATGGAATATAATTGCCATAAGCTTTGCCATTTTCATCCAATTCGGCATCAAAATATTGCATTTTTTTGCCTGATAATTCTTGGTGGTTTTTTAAATCAAAATCAGTACGGCTATGAATGCCTTCCAATTCTTTAAATCCGAATGGATAATTAAACTCAATATCAACAGCAGCATCTGCATAATGGGCCAATTTTACATGGTCGTGAAAGCGGTAATTGCTATCACCTAAGCCTAGTTTTTTATGCCAATTTAAGCGGGCTTCTTTCCAGTATTCATACCATTGTTTTTGCGTGCCAGGTCGAACAAAGAATTGCATCTCCATTTGCTCAAATTCGCGCATACGCATGATAAACTGACGAGCGATGATTTCATTACGAAAAGCTTTTCCTGTTTGAGCAATACCAAAAGGAATTTTCATCCTTCCTGTTTTTTGAACGTTAAGGAAATTTACGAAAATACCTTGAGCGGTTTCTGGTCTTAAATATATTTTATCTGAATCCTCTGCCATAGCGCCCATTTCGGTGCTGAACATAAGGTTGAACTGACGAACATCGGTCCAGTTGCGAGTTCCACTAATCGGACAAGCTATTTCGTGTTCAACGATAAGGTCTTTTAATTTTCCTAATTCATTGTTAAGCAAAGCCGCATCAAGTGCATTCTGCAATTCCTCTGCTTTTTGGTTTTTGCCATCTTTCTCATATTTGGCAATTTTATCCTCAAGCAATTGATCAGCGCGGTATCTTTTTTTACTTTCTTTATTGTCAATCATCGGGTCGCTAAACCCATCAATATGGCCACTTGCTTTCCAAGTTTTTGGATGCATGAAGATGGCGGCATCCAAACCCACAATGTTTTCGTGCATTTGCACCATGGCTTTCCACCAGTATTGGCGCAAATTGTTTTTTAATTCCACCCCATTTTGTCCATAATCATATACCGCACCTAATCCATCATAAATATCACTGCTTTGAAAAACAAAACCATAGGCTGTGGCATGACTTACCACTTTTTTGAAAATATCTTCGCTCATGTGGCAAAAATAAGGGCTTATCGCTCTTTTAAAAATATTGTATAAATAATTGTCATAAAAAAACGAAGCTGCAACATTTGTTAGACTCAAAATGTCAAACCCTTGTTAAATAAAATATTTTTACTATTTTGCCTCTGATAACCATAGCATTTAAGAAAAAGTTGATATCTACCGAAATTGAGTTGATTGATGCTTGCCTTAGGCAAGAAACCTCTGCGCAGAGAGTATTATTCGATAAATACGCTGCCAAGTTATTAGGTGTGTGCTATCGTTATGCCTCTTCGCAAGCCGATGCTGAGGATATCTTGCAAGAAGCATTTGTAAAAGTATTTAATAAACTAGATAATTTTAGAAGAGAATCCAGCCTTGAAACATGGATGACAAGGATTGTTATTAATACAGCCATTTCACATTTGAGGTTGAACAAAAAACACCATAATGAGTCTGATTTGGAGGTGATTGAAAATAATTATTCTTTCAGTAATGAGCAATTCAATCAGATGGATGCTAAAATACTGATGAATGCTATTCAAGAATTACCCGATAATTATAGGGTTGTGCTTAATATGTTTGCCATTGAAGGATACAGCCACAAAGAAATTGCAGAAGAATTAGGAATACCAGAGGTGACGTCACGCTCGCATTTTTTTAGGGCTAAATCTATACTAGAGAAAAAACTATTGAACATAAATAAAATGAAGTTGGCAAAATGAGAGAAGAGGAATTTATTGATAGTTTGAAAAATCAGGCAGATGGATTTAAGGTCACTCCATCGGCAGGCTTGTTCGACAAGATAATTGTATCAGGAAATTTAAACAACAAAGCGGCAGAGCAAGATTTTGCCAATATCCTGAAGGAAAAGGCAGCTGATTTTTCTGTAGCACCAAGTGCATGTTTGTTTGATAAAATTAGTGCAGCTAATAAAACTCAGGCTGTTGCAGAAGTTGAGCAGTTTAGTCATATTGTTAAAAACAAGGCTAAAGATTTCAAAGTATCTCCTAATAGTGGACTTTTCGAAAAAATAGTTATTACTCGCAACCATTTATTGGCGCGAAGGTATGCTACTTATGGTATTGCAGCCATTCTATTATTGAGTATATCTTCTTTCTTTTATTGGCTAAGCCATAGTACGGATGCCCTGAAAAATGAAACGGTTTATGTTTCTGGGGGTGCAATCCTTGAGAAGAAATTGCCTAAGACAAAATCAGAGTTGAATAACCAAAGCAAACAAATTAAGATGGCTGAGGATTTGATTGCCTCTGATAATTCGGTAAAGGCAAATGTTTTGAATAAACATTCAAAATCAAAGAAACAAAGTCAAACCAAGCATACTTCAGATATGCATAACATTGTTTTATTGATCGCACCTAATAAAGAAAATGCAATTAAGAGTGGAAATGTATCAGCGAATACCGAAAAAGCAAAACATTCAAAAGCATCTTCCAAGAGGAGTATATCCAATTCTTACACTACAGATGGGGATGGAAATTCAAATGTAAACGAAGCATCGAAATTAGAAGTTCCTTTAATTGGAAAGTCTGCTATTGCTGACATAAATGCAAATAATATTGTGGCTAATGAAAAACCAATCGAACAGAAGCCTTCTGGTGAAGAAAAACCTATTGTTATTTTGGATAATAATTCAACACCCGAAGTTAAGGAAAATGCACCTATTGTCAAAGCTAATCCTCCTATACCAGTTTCCATAAAGTCGGTCAAGAAAATTGTAGGAACCAAATGGGCTATTGGCATATATGGAACACCGCAATTGCTAAAGAGTGAGTATCACTCAAACAAAACCAAGGAAAATTGGGCAAACGAATATTTGCAAACCAAAATACAGAATGATAAATCTAATTTCAACTACCAAGCGGGCTTGTTAATCGAGCGTAAATTGAGCAATAGTTTTAGTGTGGTTTCTGGAATAGGAATGTCTCAGATTAAGTTCAGAGAGTTACGTGTAGTAACGTATATGACACCATCTGAAGCCTCAGGCACTGATGTTACCATATCTAACAAAGAATATATTCGTAAGTCGAGTTATGATGTAACCATGAACTACCTTGAAGTTCCTCTGCATATTCAATATACAAAACATTGGAACAAATTCAGTTTGTCAGCCCAAGTAGGAATGGCATATAACCTATTAATGGATGCCAATGCTGCAGTTTATAGTTCAGATACTGTTAATACCTGTATTGTACAAGGTGCAAATAAAACCTTACAACAGCATGTCTTTTATTTCTCAAGTGCCATAATAGCGGAATATTTTCCATCAAAACACATTTCAATTTTCTCTGGTCCGACCTATCGTGATGCTCTCAATTCAGTGTATGATGACAAATATGTGTTGTCACAAAAACCATATTTCTATGGTCTCACAATGGGAGTGAAATATGCGTTTTAAGATCTGAATAAAACGTCTTTAATGTTTAATTGTAGGTTTACGTGTCCATTGAAATAATTCTCTTCAATGGTAAAACAAACATCAAAGGATATACCCTGAACTACCTTGTGATAGTGCTCTCCAAGTCCAAATCCTATGGCTTTAAATATTCTGCCACCTTCTTCTTGTGTGATACTTAGTTTAAGGTGATTGCTACCTACAATGGTTGCATCGCCCACATCCCACACGTTTTTAGCCATAAACACTGGGTTTAAATTCCCTGGTCCAAATGGGGCAAATTGCTTCAATACGCTGAAAAATTTAGGAGTAATGATGCGCAAAGGGATTTCTACGTCATACTCAATTTCTGGAACCAAACTGCGTTCATTGATATTGTTAGCCACAATTCGCTCGAATTTTTCTGTGAATTTGGCAACATTTTCTAGACGCATGGTTAAACCTGCTGCATGGGTGTGCCCACCATATTGTTCTAGTAAGTCGCTACATTCTTCTATGGCGCTATACAAATCAAATCCATCTACCGAACGAGCCGAACCTGTTGCCAATCCATTCGATTCAGTAAGAATAACAGTAGGGCGATAGTATTTTTCAATTAATCGAGAGGCAACAATACCAATTACACCTTTATGCCATTCGTTGTGGAATAGCACCGTGGCTTTCTTGGCTTCAAAACTCTCGTCTTTTAATATCATATCAAAAGCATGCTCAGTGATGTTGGCATCAAAAAGCCTGCGTTCGTTGTTGTGGTGGTTTACCAATTCGGCAATTTCAAGTGCTTTTGATTGCTCACTTGATATCATTAGCCTTACCGAATCTTTGGCATCTGCTATTCTACC
>RGVD01000195.1 GCA_010027395.1 Bacteroidota bacterium | reverse complement strand
AAATTTAAAATAAATTATTTTAAAATATTCAATTATTTATAATAAAATCTACTATATTATATATATTATGGATTCACAAAAAAACATTAACGAAATTGTTAAATTTTTTTTTACTCTTCAATTATTAGTAAAACAATATCATTGGAATACAACCTCTTTCTCTAGACATAAAGCAACAGATCAATTACTTGAAAAATTAGCAGATAGTATTGACAAATTTGTTGAAGTATTTATTGGTAGATACAATGCTAAACCACTTGTTACTTCTTTAAAATTAGATGCTTCATTTATTTCGGATATTGAAATTGTTAATTTATTACAACAATCAAGAATTTATTTAGAAGGATTAAATACGATGATTGATGGATCAGAACTATTAAATATTAGAGATGAAATGTTAGCTGATATCAATCAAACATTATATTTATTTCAATTAAAATAAATGAATTTAATGTGTAAAGCCAACAACAATACCATATAGGCTATTTACTGCTTCATCAAAAGATGCAAACAGTTTATCTAGACGACTTTTCCAATCAACATTCCATGGTTCGACCTTCATTATGAGACTCTTAGTAAAGAGCATCATTTCTTCAGAGTCTGCCTTGTAAATGTCGAGTGTAATTGGCTTGAACAATGCAACAGCATCAGACCAGTTATCTCTATTATTCAACATCATCTTATACAGAACATCAACTGCTTTAGAATCTGCCTTATCAACACCTACATCAATAACAACATCCATTCGTAGACGGGCTTTTGGATTTTGTTTCTTGTAGAATACAGAGTCTTTGTTGATTTGAGTTGTAAGAGCTCCAAAAATACGAATTACAAAATCATTAATGTTCTCTGACAGATTATCAAAAAAAGAATGTAGATTATTTAAGATCGGATAATGTGTTCCACAAGTTACTGGTAATTTGAGTAGTTCTTGAATATTTGTTTCCTTTACTTTATGACACTTGTAATACATTTGAGTTTTAATCTTTGCGTAATCAAAACTATCACCAGATGGTGTTAGCAAAACAAATCCTTCTGGATGAATAGCTAGAGATGTAAACTCATCTTGAACAAAGTTTTTGAGGAACTCTTCAACAGATCGCTTTCCAAGTACAACCTTATCAAGTTCATTCATAAAACGAAAAACGTCCTTTGTATTCTTAATATTGTAGAAAAATGGTTGTTTAAAGATTCGTCGAGGAAGAAGAAAGTGTGGTAAATAACGATTTTGATTCATTGCACCAAGAAGATTCAGACCACTGTGATTGTATCCAACAGCTAACTCGGTATGAAGTTTGCCGGTAATTGTTGTCCGATCCTTGCAATATGCTTCAAAACACAAGTTCACCATTTCAGTATTTCCAACTTTCATTGACGCATAATAGTCTAGAATAAGGGATGTGAACTTTGGAATGATTTCTTCCCAATCTTTCCCTTCAATTAGTGATTGGATAGCTGTTAAGAAATAATCTTGCATATCACCACCAATGAAGAGTGTACCTTGTGTAGAAATAGTAATAATCGGTTCGTCAGCACAATATTTTACAAGTGTTTGTGTGAATGCATCTCCATGAGTTAGTGCAAGTTCTTTGATAATAGAGTATTGTTCGCACTCCTTTGGATACACATTGACAATCAAAAGAGAGCCATCCACTTTACCAGTTATGTAGGAATCGAATTCATTTGCACTTGAAAAAGTGCGCATAATCATCTGTTGTGTACTATCAAGTTTATCAAGTTTATCCAGAGAATTCGAATTAATATCTTGCGTTTCAGTGATTCCTCCATCGAGATGAGATATAGTAAGAACCTCAATGCCACGCATCAATGTATTTTTGAGAGGAACAACCTTTTCGCCACCAATATAATAGAAACGACCGCGTGCTTCACGAGACCACTTTGGTTTCCATATTTGGTTAATGCCTTCAACATATTTAATACCAATTGCGCCTGGAATGTATCGCGATAATGAGTAATTATATTGACCAAAGAATTCTTCAATGCCATTAACATCCTTGAGCTTTTGTACTAGTTCCAACTTTGGTTATACGCATACATCTCTGTAAACTTTCCACAAAGATGGGCAATTATTTTGTTCTTTATACCAGTCCATCCGACTGAAATAGAAAGATGACTTTGAAGATAATTATCATTTTCGCCATCGTCTTTTTCACTTCCTGAAATAGTCTTTGACCAATTGAGTGTACTATTAAACGGATTGTAAATAGTCATGGTACCGTGAGCACCAATTTGACTTTTCATGTCCATACCAAGACGACCTTTTGTTTCTTCTTCAGTAATTAGTTGGTTACGGTGTAACCAAAAGGATACACGATAAGCGTTTTTAGCAACTTCGGGAATAATAGTTTCAATGGAATCAAACATAGTTGCCATGGTATCTACAATTACGACATTACCGCGTTGAAGACCAGTAAAAATATCATCACACATATGCTTATTGATTTGTGGAGCACACTTTTTACCAGAATCAATATACATTTTATAACATAGTTGATACAACACTGGGGAAATATACCTCTCAGAATCAATATAAATTTTATAACATTGTTGAAACAATTCTGGGGAAATATCTTCATCTGTAATATTTGTTCTTTCACCAATAGACTTTAGAATCTCATGTACCATATACCAATCACGAGCACAATAGGTGCATTTTTCTTGTCCGATAAGTGTCATTAACTTTTGAGCAAATGTACTTTTTCCACTGGAAGAACCTCCTTGTAACATAATAAGAACACCTTTCTTTTTATTTATTTCAGAAAAATCCATCTCGGAAAAAAGAGTATTGCGATATACTTCTTCGCCTGATTCTACTTGGTCACGAATTTCTTCAATAGTCTTTGGGTAGCATGCATCTGGAACAAGTGCAAGATTATCCCCAGTACGAAGTATGAAAAGCATCTTCTTAATAGATGCAGGAAGAATATTTACACTGAACTTGTGTAGTGCTGATGTTTGCATTGGAAAATAACTACACATGTGAACATCAGCACATGTAGAAATATCTGCCCAATCTTCATTCGTCAAACCAAAAGCATCACCTAGTTCAGATGTATAGAAATTTTCAAGCATAGCACCACCGACAAGACCATGACCTTTGAAGGCTGTGAACTTTCCAGCGAGACGCATTGTACCAGGCTTACCAATATCATGCAAAAGACCAGTTAAATAGGCCTTAATGCATTCTTGTGATGAATAGTCTTCCTTTTGTGCCTTTGTATAACAAAGGTTGCCACAAGTTTGCAAATGATCATATAGACTTTCTGCATGAGGACATATATATTTTCCAGTCTTGTGCCAATGTTGAGATTTAATATGAGAGAATACATCAATCCATGTTAATCCATCGATTTTCTTTTGTGCTCCATCCTCTATTACAATTTGAGAAGGTAGACTTATAGCAATTAAAGTCTGAAAGAGCTTAGAAGTAATATCATCAGAAGATTGTTGAAGTGACATAAATATTGTATATAAAATATAATTAGTATAAAACTCAATTTTTATTTAACTAAAATAATCCACCAATTTCCTAATTCATACCCACAATCTTCAATTTTAAATTTTGGTGCTAATCGTGTAACTTCTTTTTCTAAATCACCTTTAGAATAAATATGGTAATATCTATAATAAATAGTACCATCTTTAGATTTCCATGGAACTTTCTCATTTTCAGATGTAAAGTTAAATGTTGAACCTTCAAATTGTTCTTTCGCCCATACCGTTAATAATATTTGTCCGTTTGGTTTTATACAACGATACATTTCATTTAATGCTAATGCTCTATCTAAATCATTATCTAAATGATGATAACTCGCAATACAAATCATATTGTCAAAATAATTATCAGGAAATGACAATGCAGTCATTGAACATACTTCAGCGTCAATACCTTTTTTTAGACAAATATTTACTTGTTCTTCTGAAATATCAATACCAACAAAGTTTAAATCAGGACGATATAATATATTTTTACCATTACCACATCCATTATCCAATAAAAATGAATTTGGTTCTAAAGAAGTCAAGAATTTTTTAACAGACCCCCAAATGCGAACCCTCGTAGTATTAAACTCGGAAGCGATTTTATCATATATTTCTTTTATTGAAAGTGACATATAATATATATTTATAGTAATAAAAGAATAATTTTCAATATTTATTATACTTCCATTGAAGCATCTTCTTCGTCAAATACGTCTGGTTCTTTATTTGCTTCACTAACAAAAGCACCTAATAATTCTAATTTATGTAAAATATCATAAACCATCTCATATAAAACTTCTTGAGACCAAGGACAAGACCACTTGCCGTCATTAAAAACTTTATATTCAAATGGTTCTGCATCTGCTGAAATATCTTTATACCAACATTCTGAAACAAAATTATTATATTCATCTGGTAAATCATTAAAAACAGATAATTCTTCTTGCATAAGATAAATTATTTTATTTTGAACATCTTTTAAACTAGTACCTGTATCTGTTACGATTTTAACTTGAATTTTATGTTTATTTGGTTTATTAATTGTTACAAAAAAGGGAATTTCTGACATTAATAATAAAAATATATATTTCATATATTTTTATTAGCAATTTTTTATAAATCAATATTCTTTTCTAATTCTGATGGTGTCATATATATAGTTGTACCAGAAGGCATATAAGAAACATCATTTACTAAATCAACAGCTGTTTTAAATTCACCATAAAAATTAAAAAATACTTTTTCATTAAAAGGAGAAATATATTTTTTACATATATATGTAAA
>RGVD01000194.1 GCA_010027395.1 Bacteroidota bacterium | reverse complement strand
TTATATTCAAATTAGTAGGAATACAAAATTTTAAAGCTTTGGAAATTAAACATGATTTAATTGGAAAGTTGAGTCTATCTAATATAAAAGCAATATTTACAAAGTATGGGCTTAGAGAAGATGATTATGAAAATATTAAATTTGTAACAAATTCAGAAACTTTTAGGTCTGATGAAAAAAGTTATGACGTATCTTCAAATGATAGTTATACTGTTTTTGTATTTACAGCGGATAAAGATTTAAAACAAAGACTATTTAATATCTTTCAAGAACATGCAACAAATAAATCAGAGGAGTCTTCTAATAGTTCAGTAAAATTAACGCAAGAAGAACCTGACAAAGAATTAACTAAATCAATTAAAGACTCTATAATTGATGTAGAACCAGAACTAACACAAGAAATTATTAATAGAATGAATTCAAAGACGCTTGAACTATTTGCAGATGATGATTTTAAACAATTAGTTAGAATTTATTACAATAAACCAGAAACAATTAAAACTTTTTTAAATTATATATCACATGGTAATATTGTTAAAGTATTTATTCCTTCTCAAAATTCAGAAATTGATTATACAGAAAAAATTTCATTATTAAAATCGCTAGGAATTAGTGAAACAGACGAAATTATTAAACAATCATTGGTTGCTTTTAATGGACATTTAAATTTAGCACTTCGTGTTCTGTTATGCAGACAAGCTATTCATTATTAAATAAAAAAATTAATTTATTCCATTATAGTGACACGAGCACCTTTATCTAATAATGCTTGAATAATATCTTTATTGTCATGTATATAGGCTATCATTAATGGTGTATTACCGTCATTATCTATTACATTAACTTGTGCACCTTTGTCAAGTATAGATTGAACTATTTTTTTATCATTACACATACATGCTATAATGAGAGGTGTTATATTATCTTTATTAAATACATTAACATTTGCACCTTTATCAAGTAAAGCCTGAACAATTTCTTTATCACCATTTATAATTGCTTTCATCAAAAGTGTATTACCATTTTCATCTAAAATATTAATGTTAGCACCTTTATCCAGTAGAGCTTGAATAATACTTTTATCATTGCTTATAGATGAAATCATTAATGGAGTCATACCATCTTTATTCATTGTATTAACATTTGCATTTCTATCAAGTAAACATTGAATAATTTTTTTATTACCTATTTTACAAGCATGTAAAAGAGGTGTATTTCCATTTTCATCTACTGTATTAACATTTATACCATTGTCAAGTAATCTATTAACTGTTTCTATATCATTATGTATAATACCCGTCAAAAGTGGTGTTTTAGTTGTATCGAGTTCTTGCATATAATCTATAAATCCTATTTCAAGAGACTATTCTTACAATTTTTATGAAAAAATTGAAAGAATAAGACATAAACATATATATAACAATATTTATGTCTTTTAAATTTCGTACGAATAAATATACTAAACGAGTTGATAATCGCGGTAATTGGGAATTTTCTTTTTTTCAAAAGAAGGTTATTCCTAATCAAGAACAAGCAATTAAGATAGGAATGAAACCTGATAATGGGTTTAATCCTAAAAATATTCATAATTATATCAATCCACAAATTTCCAAAGAAAAACAAATTAGTCAAAAGAAGCAAAATGGAGAAACTTTAAATAAAGCTGAACAAATTATTCTTGAAAATTATATTAAGAAAAATGCTTTAATTTTAAAAGAAGAATTAGATGACCTCAAATCAAATAAACTTAATGCACAACCGGTATCAAAAGAAGGTCGTCAACGGTTACTGATGTTAACACTTGAAAACCAAATTCATAAAAACAATATTGATTTGGTATGCAATATTTTCTTAAGATTATCATCTGAAGAACATTTTTTCATGAGTGAAGAACTTAGACGCGAATATGCAACATTGCTCGCCAAAATGGAAACTATTGTCTCAGCGCGAGACCTAGTAGAATTACAATTTACAAAGTTACATGACCAAATGCCTCCACTAAATAGTAAAAGTTTCCAAAAGTTTGACCCATGGCAAATTAATATTGTTGAAAATATTGATTCTAAAAAATCAACTGTTGTTTCTGCACCTACTTCCGCTGGTAAAACTGTTTTAGCTGGTTATGCTACAACTAAAGGTAATACACTAATTGTTGTACCAACAGATGCTCTTGCTTGGCAAACTGCTGCGTATGTTGGTGGTATCATTGACTCAGATGTACCTATTCTTACACAAACTTATCAATCTTCACCTCAAAGAGATATTATGATTGAAAAGATTAATAGTGCAACTGCAATAGTTGGTACAGCTGAAACAATTGTTGATTATCTTCCATTAATTAAGAAAAAGTTTGATTGGATTATTTTTGATGAAATTCATATGATTGGTAAACCAGAAGGTAGTGCAATGGAAACTATTGCTAAAGTATTTCCAGATGTACCATTTTTAGGATTATCTGCTACAATTGGTAACATTGAATATTTAACAGGATGGTTTCAAAAGATAAATCCTAGTAGGCATGTTGAAAAAATTATTTGTGATAAACGATTTTTCAATCTTCAACGTAACTATTATAATTCTAGTTCAAATGAATTAGAAATTCTTCATCCACTATCACTAGTAAGTGTAGCTGACTTTGAAAATAAAAGTATTCTTAAGAAAAATCTACAACCAACACCTTATGATACTTGGCTACTTTACCAAAAAATGAAATCTATTTATGGTGACTTGGGTCATTTAGAACATTCAAGATATTTTGGTGCACGTGAAAGAATTGAACTATCAAAAGCAAATAAATATTTCTCAGATTTAATTACGTATTTAGTTGATAATTTTGATGAAGAAAGAATCGGTGAAATCATTAATGGTTTTAAAAATATTTCATTATCTGATGATTCAGTTGACCTAGTTAAATTGGCTTTCTTACTAAAATCAGAAGATAAAGCTCCAGCTATTGTTTTTCAAAAGAATACAATTGCCTGTCTAAGAATGGTACGTCAATTTGCTAAAACAATTGAAGAACTAGAAGCTGAAAGATATCCAAAACTATTATCTGAACGTTTGAAAGAACATAAGAAAGCAAGACGTTTAGATAAACAAAATGAAAAAACAGAAGCACCTAAAGAAAATAGCAAGAAGGAAATGAAAAATTTTTTGGATCCAGAAAAAGAAGTAGAAACATTTGTACCAACAGCTCTTCAAGAACCAACTTTGGAATTCACATTAAATACAGAACAATATTTCTCGGAAGGTCTTGTTGAAACATGGGTAGAAGAACTTAAAAAATATTTCCCAAATAAAGGTGACCAATATCATTTCATGATTCGACTTTTATGGCGTGGTGTTGGTGTATATGCAAAAGGGCTTCCTGATCCATATCTTCGACTAGTACAAAGTCTTGCATGTAAAAAACAACTGGCTTTTGTATTTAGCGATATGTCACTTGTATTTGGTGTTTCAATGCCTTTCCGTACTGTAGTAATTTATCGTGATTCAACAATTGAAGATGACTTAGATAGTATGTTGTATCATCAAATGGCTGGTCGTGCAGGTCGTCGTGGATTAGATAAAAAAGGTAATGTTGTCTTTGCCGGTTACAAATGGAAACGTATCGAAGAACTATCAATCTGTCCTATTCCAAATGTATATGGTATGAATACACTAAATTTTGTTGTACCACATGCAAATAAACTAAGTCTTATTTCTGAAAATGAACAAAAATGGGATGCTATTTTTACAAATTCTCTTAATGGAGATTCAGATGAAGATAACTTTGAAATATTAGAAAGCGTCAAGAGTAATTATGATAATGGGTGGAAATTTGCATTTTCTGAGGATAAAAATCATTTGCATATGATGTGGAAGCTACGTGATTCAGAGGAACCAATTATTGCTGCATTTATTGTTCCCTATATCAAGAAAGGTTTTGAATCAATGGATCCAAATGTTGAAAACAATCAAATTAGTATTGCTCATTTCCTTGCACATTTCGTAAATATTAAAAAAACTGATAATGAAGAATATCTATTACCAAAGAATCCTATTTTTGAACAACCTTCTTTTGCAAAAATGTATGACTTTTTTGAAGAACTTCAAATTGATATTCCTTCAAATATTGATGGTCGTGTATGGCAATCTATTAAGGCCAACAAATTACTAAAATGTACGACTGAACGAGAAGCTGACGAGATTCGTAAACATTTGTTTGATTTTGGTGATAAAATTAAAGCTATTCAACATTTTTGTTATCATAGCAAATTTATAAATCTATCTCGTCTATTAGGAAAACTATTAACTAGAATTTGGTGGATTTATCATATGAGTTCTCCTATCATGAAACCATTTCATGAATACGATGATTTTGAATATAATGATGTTTCTGAAAATAATAGTGAGAAAGAAATGTATGAAGATGATAGTGGAGAAGAAGATAGTGAAGAAGAAAGTGAAGAAAAAATGAAAGTAGTATCTTCTGAAATTTAATATCAATTAGTAATCATTTGCCCTATTTGGCTAGCTTTCCCTACAAGCCACGAATACATTTCGAGAGTTTGCGAGTCGATTGCAGACACGTACTGCCCAGAAAGAAATGTAAAGGCTTTCCAAAACCTCGCATAATCATCGAGGGAGGAGAGGGCCTTATTAATCGATCTGCTGCTAGTTGCATAGGTAAGAAGCGTCTCGGTGTGCTCTTCTCTCCTTAAGAGCATTCCCAAGACGAGCTCATAGGCCTGCCAAAAGCTTACAAACTGAAGCAGTGTTGTGTCGACCATTTGAAGGTCTTCTAGAATATATAATAGCGGGTTTGCCGTCTCTGTTTTGACAACAGATG
>RGVD01000193.1 GCA_010027395.1 Bacteroidota bacterium | reverse complement strand
ATTTACTATTTCAGCTAAATATCTGCATATAAGTCTAATATATATTAAACGTAAATGAAAGACACAAAATCCATTTCGAAAATCAGAAAAGAATTTAATAGAACTAAAATTGTTGCTACCATGGGTCCAGCTTGCAGTAGCTACGATAATTTAAAGCAATTATTTGAGGAAGGAGTAGACGTTTGTAGGTTAAACTTTTCTCATGGAACCTATGATGATCATCAAAAAATAATAGATACCATCAACCAATTAAACGAAGATTTAGGAACCAATGTTGCTATGCTTTTGGATTTACAGGGACCTAAATTGCGTGTTGGTGAAATGGAGAATGGTAAGGTAGAGTTAATAAAGGGAGAGATCATTGATGTTACTACCGAAAAATGCATAGGAACCGCCAACAAGGTCTATATTAATTTTGAATCTCTTCCAAAGGATGTTGATAAAGGTGAACGCATTCTTCTAGATGATGGTAAACTTGAGCTAAGGGTCACACATACCAACAAAAAGAATTTAATAAAGGCTGAGGTAATTGTAGGTGGTTGGTTGTCAAACAAAAAAGGATTCAATTTGCCAGACACAAAATTATCTATTCCAAGTATGACCCAAAAAGATTTGGATGACTTGAAATTTGGGATTCAAAATAAAGTAGAATGGATTGGACTTTCATTTGTTAGAACCGAAGCTGATGTTATTTTTTTAAAAAATATTATTGAATTGAATGATTGGAAACCACGTGTGATAGCTAAAATTGAAAAACCTGAGGCGGTTGAATTCATCGACAAGATAATTGCTGTGACGGATGGTGTAATGGTTGCTCGTGGAGATTTAGGTGTTGAAATGCCAATGGAACAAGTTCCAGTTATTCAAAAAATGATAGTAAAAAAATGTATTGAAGCTTCTAAGCCGGTTATCATTGCTACCCAAATGATGGAAAGCATGATTACAAGTGCTGTTCCAACTAGGGCTGAAGTGAATGATGTGGCCAATGCGGTTATGGATGGTGCGGATGCGGTTATGTTAAGTGCTGAAACCTCCGTTGGTGCCTATCCTCATTTGGCGGTAAGAGCCATGCGTAAAACCATATTTGAGGTAGAAAGTAAAACCAATGCACCCTATTTTAAAGGCACACGACCTGATATAAATTCAAGTACTTTTTTTTCGGATGAAATTTGCTTTACTGCGGTTAGAATTTCTGATCATATGAAGGCAACTGCTATTGTTGGTATGACATTTTCAGGCTATTCTGCATACAAACTTTCATCTTATCGTCCCAAAGCAAACATATTTATATTTACTACAAATCCTCGTTTGATTAACACATTGAGTTTGGTTTGGGGTGTTAGAGGCTTCTTGTATCGCGGATTTGAGAGCACTGATGATAGTATACAAGATGTAAATAATACCCTTGCTGCGAATGGTTACGTTAATACAGGTGATATCGTTATAAATACTGCCAGCATGCCCATCATCGAAAGGTCTAGAACCAATACAATAAAGATAAGTGAAATAAAGTAATCAGTTAGTTGGAAGAGCAATTAGAAATAGAAAATAAAGTACTCAACAGTGGTTTGATTACATTTGATCTGGAAAACTTATATCATTCTGGTGAAAGAATACCGTTTGATATAAAGCCATTGCTTTATAGAGAAATGATAGTAAAGGAAAAAGATTTCCGTGAATATATCAAAACACATGATTGGAGCCAATATCAAGGTAAGAATATTGCCTTTATTTGTACTTCAGATGCTCTAGTGCCCACTTGGGCTTATATGCTATTGGCAAAGGCTATTCAGCCATATGCTAATAGGTATGTTTTTGGTGATTTACAATTATTAGAAAGCATCTTGTTTTATGATGCCATCTCTAAAATAAATATGGAAGAATTCAAAGATAAAAGGGTCATTGTGAAGGGTTGCTCAGACAAAAATGTTCCTGTTAGTGCTTATGTTGAAATTACCAATAAACTATTGCCTTTGGTTAAAAGCATCATGTATGGTGAAGCTTGCAGCAATGTGCCCATATTTAAAAGGACCAATTAGGTTATTTGTAAATCGTTAATGTCAGGCTCATTCTAGCAAACAAAAGAAAAATTGAACACCCATGTACCCAAGCAAGATTAAATTATCTAACATAAACAACCTAAGTGATGCCCGTTTTGCAGCGGCTGTAGGTATTGACTATATTGGTTTTTGTTTTGATGCAGATGATGCGAGTTACATACCTCCTGTAAAGGCAAAAGAAATCTTTGAATGGACTAGTGGCATTAATATAGTGGCAGAGTTTGGGGAGCAAAGAATTGATGAAATAAAAGATATTAGTGAATTGTTAAGCGTTGATTTCATAGAGTTATGCAATACAATTCTGCCAGATGAATTAGCCACTTTCCAAATACCCATCATTAAAAAAATTGATTTGGATAAATTTGATAAGGTTTCATTAATCAGTGAAATCGAAGCTTATAAAAAGACTTGTTATGCTTTTCATTTATTTTCTGCTTCTGGAAAAGAAGATTTTTATAAGGATACTTTAAAAGCACTTTGTGAAAATAATTTAGTCATTTGGGGATTACGTTTAACCCTAGCTAATACAAAAAATATTATAGATTTTTATAAACCTTTTGCTCTAAACATATCAGGTGGTAATGAAGAAAAGCCTGGAATCAAAGACTTTGATGAGATGAACGATTGGTTGGACAACTTGCGAATGGATGATTAAAAAATAATCAATCCCTCAATAAATTAAAAAATGTTTTAATATTAATTATTCAAGGCGCCCTGCATAATCCAATCTCCAATTTGTTTAATGCTTGAGTCTGCCAGTTTTATCTTTCCTTGAGGCATTCTTTTGGTGTATACCGATTGATAAAGTGAAAAGAGTGATGTTGTGTCATTGGCAACTACTAATGGCTTAGGTTGCGCAATTAAATTAGCATATTCATCCATTCCATTGTGACAATTTGGGTCAGAACAGTTGCCAATAAGTATAGGTTTAATATTTCTAGAAAAACTTATAGAATCTATTTTAATAACAGGGTTAGGAATCGAACAACTGGTTTTTTCTTTACTACACGAGGCAATAATTAAAAATGTGAAAATGGTTAATAATATGTTTGTTTTCATTTTTTATTTGGCTGCTTGTAGCATTTTTTTCGATAAATTGGAATTGCCTATTTCTTTAAAATACTGTGATAGATTTTCGTAAACGATTTTAGACTTAACTGTACTATTTTCAATTGACCTTGCTGAAAAATTTAAAGCCGCTTTATTAAATCCGCTGGTAAAACAGAATATCGCTTTGTTTTGATCACTTATGTTTTGGTTTTGCTTATTGAAAAATAAACTATTGATAAATGATAAAAAATAATTTTGCTTAGCTTCTTTATTTAGGATTTCAAAAATTTCTTGTTCTTTATAAGCCTCCTTAAATTCACTTTGTATAATGGTTTCTTCTGTAAGCTCTGGAATGTTTGGATAATCATTTCTTTTGACATAAATTACACTTAGTTGATCGAAATAAATAAGTTTCCAGTCCTGCTTATTTTGCAGAATAGAAATCCACCAATTGCCATACATTCCAGTTTTTACATACGGAAAGATAGCAATATTGGCTTGATAAAAATCGCAAATTTTTGGAAACATATTGGGTTCAAATGACTTAAGATATGAATTGAAAAAATCACCCATTAATTCCAAGCGGCCATCAGCAAATACAGGCTTATTTAGTTCAAAACTCAATTGCCCTCCAAAACCTAAAAAATTGATGCATTTGCCATCCAATTTGTTCTTTGCAATAAATTGTGAAGGCGCTACAGGTAATAGATTATTATCTGCACCTAATCCAAATGAGAAAGGCTGTTTTGATGCTATATAATAGCCGCCATTTATTACTGAGAATATCAACAATAAACTCAATATGCTCAAAGAAATGTAATAATAGGATAGGGATTTATTTAAAGCTACTAAATTTAAGGTTGACTTTTTCCCAACTTGCATATTGAATTTATTTCTAATAAAATTTGGAATGGGCAGGTTACTTATAATGATTGGGCCTACTATAAAAAATTGAAATCCGAAATTCTTAACTGCAAGAATACCTATATAACTAAAAGCAAGTAGCAATAGCAATTCAGTATATTTCTTCTTCAAAATGATATTTGGCAGACAAACTAATGCTAAAGCATTGAAAGTATACATATAAAAACTTGGGGCAAATAAAAACAGTGAACCGTAACTTAATAAATCCTCTTTGAAACTTTTAGAAGTAAAAAGAGATTGGAATTCACCAATATAAATATTTTGTAAATTGTTATTATTCTGAATCAACCCAAACTGCTTTATAGGGAATAATAAACCTTCTAAAAACCAAGGATTAATTAAACAAGATAAAATAGAACCAATAACAATTATACCTAATTGCTTATTAAGTTTTTTTGTTTCAATGTAATTGCCGATGAAATAAATTAAAAATATAATGGGCCCTAAAATGGCTATGCTATGAAAATTTATCCAAACGACTTGGGTTATAAAAATAAAATAAATGGATAATCTTTTGCCTTTAAGCACATTATTAATTAGCAAGAGTTGTAGTGAAAGGAAGACCCAAGAGAATACGTGTGGCCTAATTTCAAAGCTTTGACTTAAAGCAAAAAAAAGAATGAAGACTGGGAGCAAATATTCTTTAGATGGGCTTTCTTGTTTGATTCTATACCAAAGAATTACAATTGATATTAGAATAACAATACTGTTAAATATAATCAGTCCACTATATGAATTTAGATTGAAAATATAATAAAGACATATTTGGTAAAGCCAATGTAAATCTACATATAATC
>RGVD01000192.1 GCA_010027395.1 Bacteroidota bacterium | reverse complement strand
TGCTTTGGTAGGCATAATCTTTTATAGTGAAGGAAGAGGATGTTGCCAGCAAATCTAGACGTGCCCAACCATAATAAGTGTCTGTTCCAACAATAAGTTTGAGTGCTAAATATTTATTGCTTGCCCCTGGCCAATAACCTGTATTTGTTCCCATTGCCAATGTTCCAGGCTTGCTTGAATCAAACCAAGTTACCAGCGTATCACAAATACTTTTTGATGCAGAAAATGCCCAAGGATAATATGCAGCACCAATAAATTCACCTGCATACGCATTGTCATTATAAGGGGCACACATCACGCCTGCTATTCCAGCACCTCCTCCATAGTAAATTAAGAAATCAACAATGGCATCATTGTTTAAATCTAAATAATAAGATGCATTGGGAGTAGCATCAGGTATGATATCAGTATATATAATTTGGGAGTATAATTTACTATTGACATTAAATATGGTCAATAAGCAAACTAGGAGTGCTACTTTTTTTTGAAATGTAGTATTTGTTTTCATTTTTATCAGTGATGATTATCGCAATGGCTCCTCATTATTAAATTCAAAGTTAAAATTCTATTGTTGAAATTGTTAATTAGAATGGAGATTAAACTGTTAATTAGCCTGATTGGTGCTTGGCTTTTTAATTCAAAACTACTTTATTTATTTGCTTATCCAAGTCATCTTTAAGTCTTCCGTTTTTTAGCTTTTGCTCTCACAGGATTGCTCTATTGAAAGATTATTTCCGCTGGCACCTAATTAATTCTTGAAATATGACTTCTATTTATTTATGGCCGCAATGATACTAGGATCATCTGGTTGCATATCGTTTGGAAACATTTGCAAATATTTTCCGTTGGTATCAATCAAATATTTTTGAAAATTCCAGGCAACAGTGGTAGTTGCCACTCCATTGAAACTTTTTTCTGTAAGCCAAACATAAACTGAATCGCGTTTAGAACCATACACATCTATTTTTGATGAGAGAGGGAAAGTTACGCCATACCTACTTGTACAAAATGTTTTAATACTAGAATCTGCACCTGGTTCTTGGGAACTAAATTGGTTGCATGGGAAACCTACAATTACCAGTTTATTGCCATAGGTTGTATACAATGATTGCAACTTAGCATACTGAGGGGTATTTCCACAAAGAGATGCGGTATTTACAAACAATATCTTTTTACCTCTATAAGTGGATAGTTTAATTTCTTTCCCATCATCTATTGATTTATAAGAGTAATGATAAATTTCTTTTGGTGAGTATGAAGTTTCTGGTGTTGGATTTGTTATTGAATTACTTGTTGAAGAACTTTCTTTTTCACAAGCACTTATCAAGACCAACAAAGCCAAATGATAGGTAAAGAGTTTAAATTTATTTTTCATGTTTTTACTTGCTTGATTTTTTATAATAAAGACATTTAATTAAACAAATAAAAAGTAATACGGTTTTTTTTACCTTGAAATTTTTGAATGCAGTCCGTGCGCTTACAAGATTTAGAAAGTATGGTAACTAGTTTCTACTAAAATTTATAATACTTGATTCAAGTGCCTGCCTACCATCAAAAAGACTTCATTAATAATAAGATGTTATAGTGAAATTACTTCTTGCCTTCTGCCTCCGCATTAGTAGCATTTATGTCCTTTATCTTATCTCCCTTGCTAATACCTGATAGTATTTCAATATTAATTCCATCACTTAGTCCTGTTTGGATAAATCGTTTCTCAAACACTTGTGAAGTAGTTTCTACTTCCACAAATGTTTTTCCATTTTCAAATTGCAGAACACTCTCAGGCAAAGCCATTACCTTATCACGCTTGGCTAATACAATATCAGCGGTGCTGCTATAGCCTGCTCTTAGGAACACATCTTTTTGCAAATTAACTTTGGCTTTTATTTGAAACTGAATAGCACCATTTTCTTTTACCCCTTTAGGTGCAATGTATTCTACTTTGCCATCAAAAATCATTTCACCCATATCTGCAATGCTAGCAATGGTGGTTCCTTCGTTAAAATTATTGCTTTCAATCACACTGCCTCCCTCTTTAACGGGGATATCTAAAATCATTCCATCAATGGTGCTGCGCACTATCGTATTGGTAACTTTTCCGCTGGCCTTACTCACACCTTCTTTAATCAAAGCCATATTGTTTTCAGCAGATTCCAATTCCTCTTTGGTGTTTTTGAAGTTAAGTGCATAAGGTTGGTATTCTTGCAATGAAACCATTTTTTGATCATACAATTTTTGATAACGGTCAAAGTCTATCTTGGCATTGTCCAAAGCAATCTTAGCGCGTGAGAGTCTGCAAGGTTCAACATGTTTGGAATGATTTTAATACGAGCAATCATGTCACCCTTTTTTACCTTGGTACCTGCCACCACAAATATTTTTTCAATGATACCAGAAACCTGAGGCTTGATATTGATTTCTCTGCGCGGCACAATGCTGCCCGTTGCCAAAGTTTTTTTGACAATATCCGTCTCCGACATACTGATGGTTTTGTATACCACAGGTTTTTGTTGGTTCTTGTTATACAGATAAAAAATCGTGTAAATAAACAATGCCCCTAAAGCAACAAACAGACTTATTCTTATTATTTTTTTCATATTGTTATAACTACTAAAATTAAAATTTCATCACTCACCCTAACACCCTACAAAGAGGGGAAATTCAACATTTTTTATTCATTTCTCAATGCTTCTACAGGACTTATTCCCACTGCTTTTTTTGCAGGGATAATGCCAGCTAAGGCACCTGAAATGATAAGAATTATCATGGCTTTTACAGCCACTTCTATATCTACTCCAGGGTTTTGAAACATACCTGTTTCTTGTCCTTGAATAGCTGCATTAATACCTTCAAGCAAAAACACCCCAACAACCAAACCCACATAACCTGCAATAGATGTTAATACAATACTTTCGGCCACCACTTGACTCATGATATTGAGAGGGGTGGCACCAATGGCCCTGCGCACACCAATCTCTTTGGTTCTTTCTTTAACAATAATAAGCATGATATTGCTAACGCCAATAACGCCTGCTAATAGTGTTCCAACTCCGACAATCCATACAAGCATTTCGATACCTCTAAACAAACCCATCAATTTTTGAAATTCTTTTTCACTGTTCCAACTGCCAATGGCTCTTTCATCATCAGGTGAAATGGAATGCCTTTGTTTCAATATGCTTTTGATTTTATCTTCAACTATGGATGCTGGAATATTGTCTTTAGCAGTCAAGGTAAACCAACCAATTTTTCCTCCAAAATTGAAAGCATTTTGGAAGGTGGTGAAAGGCATATAAATGGTCTGCATTTTCTCTTGAGCATCATCACCCGCATTGTCAGCTTTGATGCAGCCTATCACTTTGAAATAAACACCATTTATTTGAATGTATTTTTCAAGTGCATTTTCATTTTTAGGAAACAAAACTTCCTCAACCCTTTGCGCAATCACACATACTTTCCTTGATTCTTTAAGGTCGAGTTCATTTAAAAAACGGCCTTGCTTTATTTTAAAAGTTTGCACCTGACGCGTATCTGGAAAATCACCTCTTACTGTGAAGGCTCCTGTGAATTTGCCTCGGTTTACATTGTTCTCGCCACGATAGCCGCCTAATTGCGCAGCAGGGGCAATCACACCCAATTCAGGCACATTGTCTTTGATGGCTTTCACATCATCTATCAAAAAGTTGAAACCTCGGCCTCTAGGTAAGCCTTTGTAAGCAATGGACGTTTGTTGCGCCCAAATATAAACTGCATTTTTTGCCGAACCTCCAAACATACGACTCACGCCATTCTCCAAACCATGACCCGCACCCAGCATGATGATAAGCATAAGGATGCCCCAAAACACACCAAAGGCGGTGAGTATGGTTCTTAGCTTATTCTTGCTAAGGGTTTGGTATATTTCGTTTATACGATCCATTAATTTTTAATGTGGAGTGCGGAATGACAAAAATGCGGAATGAATTTTTTATTGCAATTTTTCATTTTCACTTCTGTTTCCTTTATTTTTTCTTATTTACATTTTGTTTTTTTACTTCGCATTTTTGTCACTCCGCATTTCGAACTTACTCTGCTCTCAATGCTTCAATAGGTTCTATTTTAGCTGCTTTTCTAGCGGGAAAAAATCCTGCTAAGAAACCTGCGAAAATCAATACTGCCAATGCTTCCAATACTACAGTTAAATCTACTTCAGGTTTTCTGAAATAGTCGCTGTCGGGCATATACTTTTGGGCCAACTCAAGCAAACCAATGCCAAGCATCATGCCCACATATCCTGAGATAGCGGTGATAAAAACGCTTTCTTGAATGATAAGAGAAATGATACTAACAGGAGTTGCACCTAATGCTTTGCGAATGCCAATTTCTTTGGTTCGTTCTTTCACCACTATCATCATGATATTACTTACACCTACAATGCCTGCTATCAAAGTACCAATGCCAATGATCCAAATAAACAATCGAATGCCATCAATCAAACCCATGATACGTCTGAATTCAATGAGGTTGTTCCATAAAAATACGGCCTTCTTATCTTCAGGATTGAAATGGTGTCTTTGGGCTAAAAGCTTATACACTTCATCACTTATCACCTCACTGTTTTCCATATCACTTTCAGGTAAGGTAAAGATGATTTGATCTAATTTATTATCATTTCCAAATACCCTTTGCGAAGTGCTGATGGGGATATAAGCCCTGCGGTTATCATCAGGTCCGCCCCCATCTTTAAACACACCAATCACTTTAAATGGAATGCTGTTGATATTGATAAGTTTGTTAACAGGTTCCTCGCCTTTAAACATTTCATCAACCACTTGCTGCCCAATGGCACATACTTTCCTGCATTCTTTGATGTCT